>JBFGOX010000644.1:0-1502 GCA_041565015.1 Burkholderiaceae bacterium | reverse complement strand
GCATCGGCGCGGCTGCCGATGATCACGCGAACGCGCGCGAACATGCCGGGCTTCAGCCGCTGGCCGGGATTGGCCAGCCGCGCGCGCAGTTCGAGCGAACGGCCGCTGGCGTCCACGCGCGGATTCATCGCCTCGATCGTTCCAGCGTAGGTCTCGTCCGGCAGCGCATCGGCGACGATCTCCACCGGCAGACCCACTTTCAGCTGCTTGAAGAACCGCTCGGGCAGACGGAAATCCGCCTTCAGCGTGCGCACGTCCTCGATATTGACCAGATCGGTGCCGTCCTTGACGTAGTCGCCGACGCTGACGTTGCGAATGCCGACCACGCCGTCGAACGGCGCGGTGATTCGCATCTTCGCCAGCCGCGCCTGCGCCAGCTTCAAGCGCGCTTCGAGGACGCGCACGCTCGAGGCCGCCTGATCCTGCGCGCTGTCGCTGACGAAGCTCTTGCGCGCGAGATCCTCGGTGCGCTTCAGATTCGATTGCGCCAGTTCGAGTTCCGCCCGCGCCTGCGCCACTTCCGCTTCGTTGACGCTGTCGTCCAGCGCGACCAGCAGCTGGCCACGATTGACCGCCTGGCCGTCGCGAAAGCCGATCTGCGCGATGCGCCCGGAAACCTCCGGCCTGATGACCACGCTTTCATTCGAGCGCAGCGAGCCGACCGCGGGGAGATCCTCCTGTACCTTGGTCGGCCTCAGTTCGACGACCTCCACCGGCGGCGGGCCGCCGATCGGGCCCTTCGCGGGCATCTTGCCGTCGGCCGACTTGCCGTCAGGCGACTGCGCGCCGCCCTTTGCAGCGCCCTTGCCATCGGCGCTTTGCACGTCGCCGGCCAGCGGCGATGACCAGCGCGGCGCGAAGTACGCCGCAGCGCCCAGAACGATCAACGCCACAATCGAAACAAGGGCAATCGTGTGCTTCTTCATCAGAGGCGAATCGCGGCGCTGCGCAGAGCGCGAACTGTAGCATCGCGCTCGCGTGAAAGCCGGTTACCGACCCTGTTGCAAAGCCAGTTCGACCCCGCGATTGGCGAGCTGATCGGCCCGTTCGTTGCCGTCGATGCCGGCGTGGCCGCGAACCCAGCGCCAGTCGATGTCGTGCTGCTGGCTGAGCGCGTGCAGTCGCTGCCACAGATCGGCGTTCTTCACCGGCTTGCGGTCCGCCGTCTTCCAGTCGCGGCGGATCCAGTTCGGCAGCCATTCGGTGATGCCAAGCTGCACGTACTGTGAGTCGGTGTGCAGTTCGACCCGGCATCGCTTCTTCAGCGACGCCAGCGCCTCGATGACGGCGGTCAGTTCCATCCGGTTGTTGGTCGTCTGCCGCTCGCCGCCGAACAGTTCCTTCTCGTGCGCACCGGATTTGAGCCACGCGCCCCAGCCACCGGGACCCGGATTGCCCTTGCAAGCGCCGTCGGTCCAGATTTCCACCGCCGACAGGTCCGCCGCAGCGCGACTTCCCGCGGCGAGCTTCACGCTGCGCGCATGCCTCATCGCTGCGCGACG
>JBFGOX010000643.1:0-1534 GCA_041565015.1 Burkholderiaceae bacterium | reverse complement strand
CGGGCTGACGACGTGGGTGCCGCGTGCGATGGATCCTGCCGAGATACGTGATGCTGGTTGCGCTGACACTGGTCGCCGCGCCACCGGCGACGGCGCAGCCTAAGGCCGACGCGCGCAAATGGGCGCCGCTGGCCGCTGACGGACTGCACGATCCGGCCAGTCCCGCACTACGGCTGAAACAGCAGCCGGCCGAGGCGCTGAGGCCGCTGGCGCCGGATACGGCCGGCAACCAGGTGCGCTGGGTCGATGCGCTCGAAAAGGGCCAGATCAGCCCGCGCGCGGCGCTGAGGCCCGGCACGCCGATCCGCATCCGCGAAGACGACATCCTGCTGAACCGAAATGGCGGTACGCCGATGGTGCGGTTTCCACACCGCGCGCACTCGCTGTGGCTCGATTGCAGCAATTGCCACGACAAGCTGTTCCTGCCGAAAGCTGGCGCCAACCGGCTGTCAATGTTCCAGATCCTGCAGGGCGAGCAGTGTGGCGTGTGCCATGGCGCGGTGGCCTTTCCGCTGACCGAGTGCAGCCGCTGCCACAACACGCTGCGGCAACGGAGCAGTCGATGATGCGGGGTCTGGCCACGGCATTCGCGCTGGCAATCGCGGTGGTCGCCGCGCTGCCAGCGGTTTCGCAGGCCGAGTACGGTGACGTGGTGCTGAATCGCCGCTCGGAAAAGGAGGGCGTGCGGCCGGTGATCTTTCCGCACTGGTTTCACCGCATCCGCTTTCGCTGCAAGGTCTGTCATTTCGAACTCGGCTTCGAAATGCGCGCCGGCGCCAACGACGTGACGATGGACGACATCACCGCCGGGCGCTTCTGCGGCATGTGCCACAACGGACAGATCGCCTGGGCCGCCGACCGCTGCGACCTGTGCCACGCCGGCAAGCCTGGACTGAAGACACGAATCCACGGCGGCCACGAAACCACGGGACCCGGCCGATGGTGATCCGCCACATCGCTCGCGCCACTTGGCTCGTCGTCGGCTGCGCGCTGCTCGGCGGCTGCGCGGCGATGATCGAGGAGGCGCAGCGTGGCGCCGCGTTGCCGGCTGCCGGCGGTCCGGTCGACCTGCATCCGGCGTGGTCGCTCACCGGCGTGCGCCTGACATCGGCGACGGCGGGTTCTGGCACATCGTTTCCGTCGGCCGCCGGCGGCTTTTTCACGTTCATGCGCCCGGCAGCGATCGCCGCGCGCGAGACCGATGTCTTCGTCGTCGATGCCGGCCGCAATGCGCTGCTGCGCATCGATCCGTTCACGCAGACGGCCGCCGTGCTGCCAGTGGCCCACGTCGCGCTCGCCGGCCCGGTGCAATTGGCCGTGCGGCCGGATCGTTCGCTGCTGCTGATCGACCGTGCGCGCGTCGTGCACTGGTTCGCCGCCGACGGACGGCGCCTGCCGTCGCTGCAGGCGCCGACGCCCGACCTGGGCCAGCCCGTCGATGTCGTCGATGACGATGCGCACGGCCGCGTCCTCGTCGCCGATGCGCTGTACCGGCAGATCCTCGAGTTCAACCCGGCGGGTCGCGCCTGGCGGG
>JBFGOX010000642.1:0-1537 GCA_041565015.1 Burkholderiaceae bacterium | reverse complement strand
CGAGGCGCACACCGACTTCATCGTTGCCGTCATCGCCGAGGAACTTGGCCTCGTCGCCGTGATGGCGGTGATCGTCGCCTTTTACTGGCTGACCAAACGCGCGTTCGAGATCGGTCGGCAGGCGGTCGCGCTCGACCGCACGTTCGCCGGGTTGGTCGCGCAGGGCATCGGAATCTGGCTCGGCGTGCAGTCCTTCATCAATATCGGCGTGGCAAGCGGCCTGCTGCCGACGAAGGGACTGACCTTGCCGCTGGTCAGCTATGGCGGCTCGGCGATGCTGTCGACGGTGGCGGCCATCGGTCTGCTGCTGCGGGTCGACTATGAAAACCGCATCCTGATGCGCGGGGGCCGCGCATGAGGCACCTTGTTGTCGTCGCCGCGGGTACGGGTGGGCATGTCATGCCCGGCTTGGCGGTAGCCGAAACGCTGCGCAGCCGCGGCTGGTCGGTGTCGTGGCTCGGCACCCGAGCCGGAATGGAACGATCGCTGGTCGAACCGTGCGGCATCGCCTTCGACGCGATCGAGTTCTCGAGCTTGCGCGGCAAGGGCGTCATGGCGCTGCTTCTTGGCGGCTTTCGGCTGCTGCGCGCGCTGTGGCAGAGCCGCGCGGCGCTGCGCAGCCGCATGCCGGCTGTCGTGTTCTCGACCGGCGGCTATATCGCCGTGCCGGCCGGCCTGGCGGCCTCGATCGCCAACGTGCCGCTGACGCTGCTGAACGCCGATGCGGCGCCGCTGCTGTCGACAAGACTGCTGCGCTCGCTCGCCTCGGCAATCTTCTGCGGCTTCGACGGCGCCGCGGCCCAACTGGCGGGCGATCGTGGTCTGGTTACCGGCAACCCGGTGCGCGAGCAGATCGGTGCGCTGCCGACCCCGGGACAACGCTATGCGCAGCGCCAGGGTCCGCTGAAACTGCTGGTGATCGGCGGCAGTCTCGGCAGCCGGGTGCTGAACGAAACCGTCGCGCCGGCACTGGCGCTGCTACCGCTTCAGTCGCGCCCGCACGTAACGCACCAGTGCGGCGCGACGCATGTCGAATCGACCCGCGGCGCGTACGCGACGGCGGGGGTCGAGGCTGAGGTGAGGCCGTTCATCGACGACATCGCGCGGCGCTACGAGCAGGCCGACGTCGTGATCTGCCGCGCCGGCGCAATCACCGTGACCGAACTTGCCGCCGCCGGCGTGGCCTCGATCCTGGTGCCACTGGTCGTCTCAACGACCGCCCATCAGCGCACCAATGCCGAGTTCCTTGCCGAGCACGGCGCAGCCATTCACCTGCCGCAACGGGAACTGACCGCGCCGCGGTTGGCCGGGCTGTTGCGCGAACTGACGCGCGAGCGACTGCGCGAGATGGCGGACAAGGCGCATGCGCTGGGCCGGCCGAACGCGACGCGGATGGTGGCTGACGCAATCGAGCACATCGCGGCGGGAGCGCAGCGATGAAGCACGCGGTCCGGCACATCCATTTCGTCGGCATCGGCGGCGCCGGGATGAGCGGCATCGCCGAAGTGCTGCTGAACCTCGGCTTCACGGTGACCGG
>JBFGOX010000641.1:0-1555 GCA_041565015.1 Burkholderiaceae bacterium | reverse complement strand
GGCGAACTGATCGAAATCGGCGGCGCGTTTCGCATGCCCGACATCATGAAGACCGCCGGCTGCAAGCTGGTCGAGGTCGGCACGACCAACCGCACGCACGCGCGCGATTTCGAAGTGGCGCTCTCGCCGCGAACGGCGCTGATCGTCAAGGCGCACACGTCGAATTACGCGGTGACCGGCTTCACCGCGGCGGTCGGCGATGCCGTGCTGGCCGGCATCGCGCACGCGCACGGCGTGCCGTACATGGTCGATCTCGGTGCCGGTGCGCTGGTCGACCTGTCGCGCTACGGCCTGCCGAAGGAGCCGCTGCCGCAGGAGTCGCTTGCCGCCGGCGCCGACGTCGTCACCTTTTCCCGCGACAAGCTGCTCGGCGGACCGCAGGCCGGCATCGTCGTCGGCACGCGCGCCGCGGTGGCCAGAATCAAGAAGCATCCGCTGAAGCGCGCGCTGCGCTGCTCGAAGATGACGTTGGCCGCGCTCGAGGCGACGCTACGCATCTACCGCAGCGACCACCGCCTGCAGGAGCGGCTGCCGGCGCTGGCGCTGCTGACGCGTGCGCCGGCAGAGATCCGCCTGGCGGCCGGTCGCGTGCTGCCGGTGCTGCAGTCGTTCGCGGGCGCGGACTTCGTCGTGCGCATCGAATCGTGCGCCAGCCAGATCGGCTCGGGCGCCTTGCCGGTCGATCGGCTGCCGTCCTTTGCGCTGCACGTGAGCGGACGGGCCCGGCGCGCCGGCCGCGCGCTCGAGCGGCTGTCACAGCGGCTGCGCGAATTGCCGGTGCCGGTGCTCGGCCGCATCCACGACGACGCACTGTGGCTCGACTGCCGCACGCTGCTTGCTGCCGATGAGGCGACGCTGTGCGCGCAACTCGCAGCTTCCTGATCGGCTGCCGTTGTCGATGATCGTCGGCCAATGATCGTCGGTACTGCCGGTCACATCGACCACGGCAAGACGTCGCTGATCAAGCGGCTCACGGGGCGCAATACGGACCGGCTGCCCGAGGAAATCAAGCGCGGCATCTCGATCGAGCTCGGTTATGCGTACGTGCCCGTCGAAGCGGCCGACGTACTCGGCTTCGTCGACGTGCCGGGACACGAGAAGTTCGTGCACACGATGGTCGCCGGCGCCACTGGCATCGACCTGGCGCTGCTCGTCATCGCCGCCGACGACGGCGTGATGCCACAGACCGAGGAACACTTCGACATCCTGCAGCTTCTGGGCGTCAATGCGGGCGCGGTCGCGTTGACCAAGATCGACGCGGTCGAGCGTACGCGCGTCGAGGAAGTGCAAGCGCAGCTTGCGCGCTGGCTCGCCGGGTCCGCCGCGGCTGACTGGCCGGTGTTCCCGGTGTCCTCTTACAGCGGCGAAGGCATCGGCCAGCTTGATGCCTTCTTGCGTCGAACAGCGGCCGCGCATGCCGCGCGGCCGCAGCAGGGCATGTTCCGGCTCGCGGTGGACCGCGTGTTCACGCTCGCCGGCGTCGGCACGGTGGTGACCGGAACCGTTCATGCGGGTGCGGTCCGGCTCGGCGACGAAGTCAGCATTGCGCCAGGCG
>JBFGOX010000640.1:0-1566 GCA_041565015.1 Burkholderiaceae bacterium | reverse complement strand
CGACATTGATGATCAGCCGCCCGGCACAGGTGCTCAATGAACTGAACGTCGACTGATGGGTCATCGGACGCAACGGCAACGAGACTGTCTCGACCGCCGGGTCGGCCTTGACCGGCGCCACGCGGCCGACATTGCTGACCGATGAACCCTGCGGCGCGGCCAGCACCATTGTGTGCCGCCGCGTCTCGCCGCCAGCAGGCGCTGCGTCTCGTCCGGCGCTTGCCGCGGCGCCGTCAGCCTGCCGTTGCTGGGGCCGGCTCAGGCAGCGCGATGCCTTCGGCCTGGGCGACGTCTACGAGCGCCGCCTCGAACAGCATTCGCGCGCTGCCGGCGACGCGGCCGAGGTAGCGGTGCAGTTCGGCGTCGGCAGCGCTGCGGTTTTCGCACTCGGCGCTGTAGCGCTCGAAGGCGCCGAGACTGAGCAGCAGGTCGACGACGTGCCGCGGGCACTCGCAGCGCACGGTGGACGATGCCTGCGCCAGTTGCGCCAGCGCCCGCTCGTCGAAACGCGGCGCGGCGGGGGCCGACTGCACAGCCACCACGTCGCGCACCGCGAGCGCCGCGGCGCCGAGTGATTCGATGTCGGCCAGGTCGAGCGGCGCATGCGTCACCGCGTGCCCGCGGCGGCGCAGTTCACGCAGCGCCGCTTCGGTCGTGAAGCGGTAGGCAACGACGGCCCGGCGCGCGCCGACCATGGCCGTCAGCGCATCGACGATCTCCACCGCATCCTCGCGCAGCGCCGGCAGTTCAACCGCCAGCAGTTCGGCGGTCACGCCGCGCAAGGCATCGGCTGCCTGCGCGCGGTCGGGACAGGCGGCAACGATCTGCAGCAGCGGAAACCGTCGCGCGGCCGTTTCAGCGCGCGCCGCCAGCGACTCGCCGACGAGGGCCACCCGCAGCGCCGCCCGCTTTTGCTCGGCCGGGCGCGCGGCCGCTGCCGCAGGGCCGGTCGCGGCGCGCATCTCGCGCAGCGTGGACATGGGCAGGTGGGCAAGGGTGCCGATTGGGTGCCCGAGGTCGATCAGCGCCTTGATCAGCGCCAGGCGACTGACGTCTTCGGCGGCGTAGCGCCGGTGCCCGCTGGCGCTGACCTGCGGGCCGACCACCCCATATCGGCGCTCCCACATGCGCAGCGTCGCCACCGGAATTCCCGCCAGTCGGGCCGCGGTGCCGCTGCGGTAGGTCGGTGCAGTCGTTTGATTCGACGATGGATTTGCCATGGCTTCTCGATCTCCGGTTGAAGCAGTTTCTTAGCAATGACTCCATTTTGTCACGAAAATAATAGCAACTGTCATGTTCTCGTCCGCAAATAAGCTTGACACGGTGTTCTGAGCAGGCGTATTGTCCTAGACAAATGATCGTCACACGACAACTTTCTCATGAGGTCCTGACCATGCCTACCTACCGCGTCCCGGTTCTCATCAAAGGCTTCGCCGTCGTCAAGTACCCGGACGGCAAGGGCGCCGGCGACTACGTCGGCGGTCTGCCACGGGACGCCGAGGCAGAAGTAAGCGCTAACGTCCCGTACCTGGGCGGCGCGCGCATGGTCGATTTCACGGTTGCGCT
>JBFGOX010000639.1:0-1568 GCA_041565015.1 Burkholderiaceae bacterium | reverse complement strand
GTTTTCAGCAGGCGCTGGCCAGTGTCGGCGCGCGGCTGGAAGCGCAGCCGGTCAGCGCGCCGTCGGAAACGGCCAAGCAACTGCTCAGACCTTTCGAGCAGATCAACAACGAGGCGGTGAAGCTGTCGGCCGAAGCCAGCGCGGCGCAGGCCAACGGGCAGAACCTGAGCCCGGGCGAGATCGTCGCGCTGACGATGCGCAGCACCGAGTTCGCCTTTCACTGCCAGCTGACCGCCAATATCGCCAACCGTACATCGGACGGTCTGCAGCAACTGTTCCGCCAGCAATCCTGAGGAGCGTCATGAATCCGACCCCATCCGTGCGCCGTCTGGCCGTGGTCGTCCAGTTCGCGGCCTTGCTGCTGCTGGCGGCCTGCTCGAGCCAGGAACTGTATTCGCAGCTTTCAGAGAGGCAGGCCAACGAGATGGTGGCGGTGCTGCGCAGCGCCGGCATCAACGCGGAAAAGCAGTCGAAGGACGGCCAGTTCGCCGTGCTGACCGCGCCGAGCGACTTTCCGGAGGCGGTGCGAACGTTGAGCGCGCAGGGTTATCCACGCGAAACCTTCGACAGCATCGGCAAGGTGTTCAAGCGTGAGGGCTTCGTGTCCTCGCCGCTGGAAGAACGTGCCCGTCTGGTGTTCGCGATGTCGCAGGAGATCTCCAACACGCTGACCAATATCGACGGCGTGGTCACCGCGCGCGTGCATCTCGTGGTGCCGGAGAGGAATCCGCTGCTCGACAATCCGCAGTCGGCTGCAGCCTCGGTGTTCATCAAGCACCGCCCGGACAAGGATCTGTCGGGACAGGTCGCGCAGATCAAGGCGCTGGTCGTCAACAGTCTCGAAGGCCTGTCCTACGACAACGTCACGGTAGCGTTGTTTCCGGCCGAGACGCTGCCGCCGGCGCAGCCCGCCAAGCCGACCTGGGCGAACGCCGGCGAGCGCAGTGCCGATCTGCCGTTGCCGTTGCTGGCTGGCACGCTAACGGGCGCGCTGACATTGTCCGGCGGCGGCCTGCTCTGGTGGCGGCGCCGCGGCAGCCCGGTGTCTGCTGCGCGCCGCGAACTGACCAGCGACGAAGTGCAAGCCGTGCTCAGCCGCGCGGTCGAGCGCAAATGATGGCCGCGCCGGCGCAGGGCCCTGCGGCGGCGATCGCCGCGACGCGAGCGCGCCGGCATCGTCGCGCCGCAGTGGCGCAGCGTCTGCTGGCGAAAGGTGGCGATGCGATCGCCGCCATCGATTGGGACGGCCTCGACCGCGCGCCCGAGTGGCTTTCGCTTGCCGAACCTCAGCTCGCGATCCTGATGCGACAGGTCGGCGCCGTCGTCTGTGCGCCGCAGATCCGCTTGTGGATCGATGGGCCGCGCGTGGCTGCGGCGCGCGAAGCCCTTGGCGAATGCTTCATGCGCGCACTGGCCGCGCAGCGCGATGCGCCGCAGCTTCCGGGCGATCTCGCACCGCAGGCACGCATCGACGAGGCCGGCCAGGTGGCAGGACAGTTGCAGTCCTGCGGCGCCGCCGTGCTGTTGGCGACGCTGACCGATGGCCTGCTGCGGCGGGCAGCGGCGGG
>JBFGOX010000638.1:0-1569 GCA_041565015.1 Burkholderiaceae bacterium | reverse complement strand
GGCACGCGGTCGATCAGGTTGCCGACCAATACCTGCGAAAACGCGGCAATCGCGTAGACCACGGCCAGCAGGATGCCGAGGGCCGCCGGGTCGCTGACGACTGCGGCCATCTTCTCGCGCAGCAGTTCGGTGTTGCCGTTGGTGGTGAAGTTGAACAGCAGCGCACCGGTGGTGGCGATGACGGTGACCACCGCAATCACCCGCGCAATCGTTCCGGCCGGCAGCGGCGCGGCCTGCGCCTTGCGCCGCGTCGGGGGCTCGCCCTCCGGCGGCGACAACCGCGCAAACAGCACACCGCAGCCGATCGACACCAGCGCCGGCACCACGAACGCCGCGCGCCAGCCGAAATACTTGACCAGCACGCCTGTGACCAGCGCGGCCAACGCCATGCCGAGGTTGCCGGCCAGGCCATTGATGCCGATCGTCCGCCCGGGCCGCTTGGCATCGCGCTACAGCATCGGGATGCCGACCGGGTGATAGATCGCCGAGAAGATGCCCATGATCGTCAGCGCGATGCCGATCTGCCACGGGCCGGTGCAGACCGCCACCAGCAGCAGCGAGGCGCCCAGGCCGTAGAAATAGGTCAGCATCATCGGCCGCCGGCCCCAGGTGTCGCCGAGGCGTCCGGCCGGCAGCGAGCCGAGGCCGAAGGCGAAGAAGGCGCCGGTCGCATACGGCATCAGGTCTTCCCAACGTGCGAGACCGAACTCGAGCGCGATGGTCGAAACGGCGGTGGCGAAGATCAGCAGCACCCAGTGGTCGATTGCGTGCGCGACGTTCAGCAGCAATTCCCAGGCGGCGCGCCGTTCGCGCGGCACGGCCAGCGGCGGGGCGGACGTCGAGAGGCTCATCGATCGACAGGGTTGCGGGCTTGCGCAGTTTAGAGCCGCCTGCGCAGCGGGATGCCGCCGCGGCCCGGTATCGTCTCGGCACGGTCAGAACCGCGTCCGCTACCCCTTGCTGCAACTGCCGCTCAACGCCCACGTCGATACCCTGCCGCCCGAATGGCGCGCAAGGGCGCAGGCGTTCCTCGACTCGGCGCAGGGCGCGGCGCTGCAGGATTTTCTCGTCCAGCGCATGGCCGCCGGCGCAACCATCTATCCGCCACGGCCGCTGCACGCGCTCGAACTGACGCCGCTCGCCGAGGTGCGCGTGGTGATCCTCGGCCAGGATCCTTATCACGGTGCGGGGCAGGCACATGGCCTGGCCTTTTCAGTGCCCGACGGCGTGCGCCCGCCGCCCAGCCTGCGCAACATCTTCCTTGAACTGAAGGGCGATCTGGGTTGCGGGATCGCCGCATCCGGCAATCTCGAGCGCTGGGCGCGGCAGGGCGTGCTGCTGCTGAACACGGTGCTCACCGTCGAGGACGGCCGTCCCGCCTCGCATGCGCAACGCGGCTGGGAAGCCTTCACCGATACGCTGATCGACACGCTGGCGCGCGACCAGCGGCCGAAGGTGTTCCTGCTCTGGGGCGCGCAGGCGCAGGCGAAGCAGGCCGGAATCGACGGCGCCGCGCCTCGGCATGGCGTGCTGACCGCCAACCATCCCTCGCCGCTGTCGGCGCGGCGG
>JBFGOX010000637.1:0-1578 GCA_041565015.1 Burkholderiaceae bacterium | reverse complement strand
GTTTCCGGCTTGCACGTCTCGATACGCTTGCAGCCGGCCTGGCGCGCTAGTTCCTTCGTCGATACCTTGCGGTCGCCATGCATCAGCACGATCAGCGGGGCGGCATTTTCGTCCTCCATGATCAGCGTCTTGATCACCGAGTGCTCGCTCACATTCAATTCGCGCGATGAAACCGCCGTGCCGCCATGTTCCTCGTAAGCGTACATGTGGCTCGAATAGGCAATACCGTGCTGGCGCAGAAAGCGCGTGGCAGGGGTTTCCGGAGCGTGGTGTTCGTGTTTGTTCATGATTGCGGGTACGGCCTGGCCGATGAAGTCGGTTGATACGGGTCTACGACTGCAGAGCGATCCTGCCGCGGAATCGTCATGCCCGCGGATGATGTCGGGAATGCAATTGCTTCAGTCGTTCCCTCGCTACATGGGTATAGACCTGTGTCGTGGAAATATCTGCGTGCCCGAGCAGCAATTGCACCACGCGCAGATCGGCGCCGTGATTCAGCAAGTGGGTGGCGAAGGCATGGCGCAGCGTGTGCGGTGAAATGCGCTCGGGTGCAATCCCCGCGACCGCGGCATGCTGCTTGATGATGCGCCAGAACATCTGCCTTGTCATGCCCGTGCCGCGACGGGTGACGAACACCTCGTCGCAGCTCCTTCCCGCGAGCAGGGCCGGCCGCGCCTCGCGCACGTAACGCATGATCCAGTCGGCGGCGACCTCGCCGAGTGGAACGAGTCGCTCCTTGCTGCCCTTGCCCATCACCCGGACCAGGCCTTCGCCGAGGCTGACCGCGAAGAGCTTGAGCGCGGTCAGTTCCGACACGCGCAGGCCCGCTGCGTAGAGCACCTCGAGCATGCAGCGGTCGCGCAGTCCCTGCGGCGTATCGGCATCGGGGGCGGCGAGCAGAGCCTCGACCTGGGCTTCGCTGAGCGTGCGCGGGAAACGTTGCGTGGGCATCGGCGGGTCGAGCAGCAGGGTCGGATCCTCGACGATCGCACCGCGGCCGATCAGGTGGCGGTAATAGCGCCGCCATGCCGCGAGCAGTCGGCGCTGGCTGGCCGGCTTGGCACGCCGGCTGAACTCGGCCAGATAGGCGGCAAGCTCGGCGCCGCCGGCGTGGCGCAGCGTGGCGCCACGCGGCATGAGCCAGGCGGCGAACAGCGCGAGGTCGCTGCGGTACGCCGACAGGGTGTTGCGCGACAAGCCGTGTTCGAGCCAAAGGGTGTCGGTGAACTCGTCCAGTTCGGCGCGGACCGCCGTCGGCAGCGCGGTCTCGGCCGCGGGGCCGGTCCTGCTCACGTCGCGCCCTCGTGGAACAGCAGCCAGCGTTTGGCCCCGAGCAGCCAGCCATCGCGCGCATGGGCAAAGCCGCCGATGCCTCGCGTCGCGGTGACGCGATGGCAGGGCACGACCAGCGGGAAGGGATTGGCGCCGCAAGCCTGGCCGACCGCGCGCGCCGCGCTGCCCACGGTGGCCGCGAGCGCGCCGTAGGTCGCGGTGTGGCCGGGGGGGATGGCGCCGATCGCTTGCCAGACACGGCGCTGGAATGGCGTGCCTCGGGGCGCGAGCGGCAGCGGGCATGGC
>JBFGOX010000636.1:0-1581 GCA_041565015.1 Burkholderiaceae bacterium | reverse complement strand
GATCGGCGCAATGCCTTCGGAGGGCTCGTCGAGCAGCACCAGTTTCGGCCGGCCGGCGAGCGTGCGCGCGGCCGCCAGCATCTGCTGCTCGCCGCCGCTCATCTGCGCCGCGCGCCGGTCGAGCATCTCGCGCAAGTTGGGAAACAGCGCCAGCAGCGCCTCGAGGTCGAGCGAACCGCCGCGCGCGCCGACACGCAGGTTCTCGCGCACCGTGAGGTCGGCGAAGATGCGCCGATCCTCCGGCACGTAACCGAGCCCGAGGCGCGCGCGCGCGTGCGGCGGCAGGCCATCGATCCGCCTGCCGTCGAACGCGACTTCGCCGCGCGCCCGCACCAGGCCCATGACCGCCTTCAGCAGCGTCGACTTGCCGGCGCCGTTGCGGCCGATCAGCGCCAGTACTTCGCCGGCGGCGATCGTGAAGTCGATGTCGAACAGCGCCTGCGCCTTGCCGTAGAAGGCGTTGAACCTGCGCACGGCGAGCGTGCTCATTCGGACTCGCCGAAATACGCGGCCTGCACCGACGGGTCGGCGCGCACGGCTTCCGGCGCACCGTCGGCGATCAGCACCCCGCGCGACATCACCAGCAGTCGGCGCGCATAGCCGAACACCACGTCCATGCTGTGCTCGGTAAACAGCACCGTCAGCCCGCGCTCGCCGGCAATCGCGGCCACGAGGTCCATCAGCGCGATACGCTCGCCGGGCGCCATGCCGGCGGTCGGCTCATCCATCAGCAGCAGTCGCGGCGCGCCGGCCAGCGCAATCGCCAGTTCGAGCCGCTTCATGTCCGCATACGGCAGATCGGCCGCCGCTTGCCCTGGCTGGGGCCCGAGTCCGACCTGCGCCAGCAGCGCCCGTGCGGCGTCGCCGTCCTGCCGCCACAGCGGACGCCAGGGATCGACATGCCGTCCGGCGTGCGCGCGCAGCGCCAGTTGCACGTTCTGCAGCACGGTCATCGAGCCGAAAGCCTGCGCGGTCTGGAACGTGCGGCCGATCCCGCGCCGGGCGCGTTGCACCGGCTCGAGCCTGCTCACGTCGCGCCCGGCAAAGCGCACACGGCCGGCATCGGCGCGCTGCTGGCCGGCGATCAACGCAAACAGCGTCGATTTGCCGGCGCCGTTGGGGCCGATCAGCGCGGCGAACTCACCGGCCGCCAGCTGCAGGCTGACGCCGTCGACGGCGTGCACGCCGCCGAAGCGCTTGTCGACGCGTTCGACGTGCAGCAAGCTGGCCGGCGCTGCCTCGCGCTGCGCGGACACCGATCGCTGCTCGGCGACGCCGGTTGCGCTCACTCGCGCATCTCCTGCGCCGGGGCACGCTCGAAGCGCATGCGCGCGAACCCCGCGATGCCCTGCGGAAACGCGATCGCCAGCACGACGATCGCCAGACCCAGCACGAGCCGCCAGTGCTCGGTGCCGCGCGTCAGCTCGACCGCCAGGCCGTGGTAGGCGATGCTGCCTACGATCGGCCCGGCCAGCGTCTGCAGGCCGCCGGCCAGCACCATCACCAGCGCGTCGAGCGACTGCGAAATTGCCAGCGCGTTCGGAAAGACCGAACCCTTCTGGTACGCGTTGAGCACGCCGG
>JBFGOX010000635.1:0-1585 GCA_041565015.1 Burkholderiaceae bacterium | reverse complement strand
GTCGATGGGCGCCGGCCAGTGGCAGGCGGCGCAGGCGCTCGGCTTCACGCACCTGCAGACGCTGCAGCTGGTGATCCTGCCGCAGGCGTTCCGGCGCATGGTGCCGGCCTTTGTCAACGAAGCGATCACCCTGACCAAGGATTCGTCGCTGGTCTCGGCCATCGGCCTGGCCGAGCTGGCGCTGGCTGCAAGAACGGTGGCCGGCGCCTATTCGCGCTACTGGGAGCCTTATCTGGCGATCTCGGCGCTTTATCTGCTGCTGACCTGGACGCTGTCGCTGCTGGCCAAGCGGCTCGAAGTGCCGGCGCATCTGCGCGGTCGGTGAAGCGACGCTGGCAGCGCCGGATCAGGATATGTTCAAGACCATCGTCATCCTGGCAGTCGTCGCCCTGGTCGTCCTGCTGCTCGCCGGTTGCGTCGAGCGGATGTTCTTTTATCCAGACTCGGCGCAGTACACGAGTCCGTCGAATTTCGGGCTCCGCCACGAAGACGTCTCCATCACGACCAGCGATGGGGTGCGGCTGCACGGCTGGTGGCTGCCGGCTAAAGGCGCTGCGCTCGGCAGCGTGCTGCATCTGCATGGCAACGCGGCCAATGTCAGCAACCATCTGCCGCTCGTGGCGTGGTTGCCCGCCGAAGGCTTCAACGTGCTGATGCTCGACTACCGCGGCTTCGGACGCTCGGAAGGGCGGCCGACGCTCGACGGCATCGTCGAGGACGCGGCCGCGGCGCTGCGCTACCTGCGTGCGCGGCCCGACGTCGACCCGCAGCGCCTGATCGTGCTCGGCCAGAGCCTCGGCGGGGCGACTGCACTGCGGCTGCTGGCCGCGGACAGCGCCGGCGTTCGGTTGGCGGTTGTCGAGGCGGCCTTCGCCAGCTATCGCGGTATCGCTCGCGACGCGGCAGTGCAGTCGCTGGTGCTGGCGCCGTTCCTGCCGCTGGCGCTGCCGATGCTGCCGGCGAAATCCAAGGACCCGGTTGCGCAGTTGTCGGCCATCAACGTACCGCTGCTGATCGTGCACGGCACGGCCGACGAGGTCATTCCGTTTGCCCACAGCGAAAGGTTGGCCGCCGCGGCGCGTCAGGCGGAGTTCCTCCGCATCAACGATGCTCGGCACATGGAATCGCTGATGCGCGCCGACGTACAGCGGCGCGTGGCCGCCGTGATGATGGCGGCGGTTCGTTAGCCACGCCACGCGCCGTGGGCGGCGCCGGGCGGCTCGTCCCGTAATTTTGGGCATTTCACGGTGCCGATCGACCGTTAGGGAATATTTAGCAGCGCGGCGCAGCCTTGCTGCCTACACTCCCGGCATTCGTCAAACGCGACGACCAGATTGCGGCGTCGGCGCCGATGGCAACGGGCAAGCGACTGCGGTCTCGGGGTTCGGGTTGCAGTCTTCCTGTACGAGTAACGCTTAACGTCATGTCACACCGGGTCTGGTGGCTCATTTCGATCTTTGCGCTGGTCATCGGCGCAGCGATCGAATTTGATCCTTTGCCCTGGACGCAAGCGCAGCCGTCGTCGACGGCTCAGCCGGCGTCGCCCCCGGCAAGCATTGCTGCGCAGAAACCCGACCCGCGGCGC
>JBFGOX010000634.1:0-1587 GCA_041565015.1 Burkholderiaceae bacterium | reverse complement strand
CCCGCGGTGGTGCATCGCCTGCAGCGGGTCGCGTTGTTTCGTCATGGACCACGATCGGCGGCGACTCCTGGACCTTGCGCACCTGGCGCGAGTTCGGCGGACAGTCGGTGTTCGAGTAAGTGACCTTGCCGTCGGCGCTCTCGCAGCGGACGATCGCCGCCGCCTGGCCGGTCAGTCCGGTCGCCAGCAGCGCGGCACAGACGAGGTGGATCGCGTTTCGCATGGGTCATGCCTCCGTCGACTGTGCACCCAGTCTACTCACCGCGCGCCGCGCGCCCAAGCGCTAAATCACCTTGCCGGGATTCATCAGTCCGAGCGGATCGAGCGCCCGCTTGATCGCCCGCATCAGGTCGAGTTCGACGGCCGATTTGTAGTGGGTAATCGCCTCGCGTTTGAGCTGCCCCAGCCCGTGCTCGGCGCTGATCGAACCGCCCCGTGCGTGCACTGCGTCATGGACAACGGCATTGATCGCCTCTTCTTGCGCAAACGCAACG
Source organism: Burkholderiaceae bacterium (assembly GCA_041565015.1). Lineage (GTDB taxonomy): Bacteria > Pseudomonadota > Gammaproteobacteria > Burkholderiales > Burkholderiaceae_F > JADJWR01. The sequence goes on along the minus strand of JBFGOX010000634.1, from coordinate 1,093 downwards.
TCGATCGGCGTGCCCGCGGCGGCTCCCATGTTGTAGTGAAGGTTGCCGTCGCCAAGGTGCCCGAACACGACCGGCTCGATCCAGGCAAACCGTGAGCGCAGCGCGGCGTTGGTCGATTCGACGAATTCTGCGATGCACGAAACCGGCAGCGAGATGTCGTGCTTAACGTTGCCGCCGCGTTTGGCGTGCGCCTCCGGAATTCCCTCGCGCAGCGCCCACAGCGCCCGCGCCTCGGCGATCGAGCGGGCCACCGCGGCATCGGTGATGTCGCCGCTTTCGAGGGCCGTCTCGAAGATGCGTTCGAGCACGGCGGTCGCATGCGCTTCGCCTTCGGCGTCGGACAGTTCGAGCAGCACGTACCAGGGCTGCGACAGTGGCAGCGGCATGCGCAGCGCCGGCAGTGTTTCGACCGTGTGCTGCAGCGTGATCCTTCCCATCACCTCGAAGGCGGTCAACGTGGAGGCGGCGGCCGCGCGCGCCGCTTCGAGCAGCCGCACCGACGCCGCCAGCGACGGCGCGGCGGCCAGCGCGGTCATCTGGGCGGCCGGCAGCGGATACAGCTTCAGCGTGGCCGCCGTGATGATGCCAAGCGTCCCCTCGGCGCCGATGAACAGATCCTTCAGGTCGTAGCCCGTGTTGTCCTTGCGCAGCCCGCGCAGGCCCTGCCAGATCTCAGCGCGGGCCAGCACGACTTCGAGGCCTAGCGTCAGCTCGCGCGCGTTGCCATAACGCAGGACCTGCGTGCCGCCGGCGTTGGCCGCCAGGTTGCCGCCGATCGTCGCGCTGCCCTCGGCGGCCAGGCTCAGCGGAAACAGCCGGCCGCGCTCGCGCGCCGCCTGCTGCAGTGCCTGCAGCACGCAACCGGCCTCGACCGTCATCGTGTCGTTGGCGACATCGATCGAGCGCACCCGGTTCATCCGCAACAGGCTGATCAGCACCGCGCTGCCGGAATCATCGGGGGTGGCGCCGCCGACCAGCCCGGTGTTGCCGCCCTGCGGCACCATCGGCGCAGCGGCGGCGGCGCAGGCGCGGACCACCGCGGCCACCTCAGCGGTGTTGCTCGGGCGGACGACGGCCAGCGCCTTGCCGGTGT
>JBFGOX010000633.1:0-1591 GCA_041565015.1 Burkholderiaceae bacterium | reverse complement strand
TGCTGCTGGCCTCGGGCGGCATGTCGCACCACCCTCGCCGCTACTATCCCGAGCTTCGGGATGCCGCGCCGGAAATTGCAGCATGGCAGAAAAGCGGTGGCAACGCGCCCGGCTCGCTGCGTCCCGCGGATTGGCTCGACAGGTTGGAAGCAATGCACCACGAGGGGGCGGCAATGATCGTGCGCGGCGAACGGACCGCCGAGCACATGCGCCTGAACGAAGCAGCCGACCGGCGTTTCCTCGACGTGCTGCTGGGCGGGGGCTTGCAAGCGTTCGACGACTGGGATCCCGACGCGCTGGTGGCCGAAGCCGGCATCGGCTCAATGGAACTGCACACCTGGATTGCCGCGGCAAGCGCACACGAAGCGGCAGGCGGCGGTGCCCCGGCGCTCGAGTTTTACGCGGTGACGCCGGAACTCGGCATCGCCGCCGGCATCGTTCACGCCGGCGCGAGCGCCTGACTCAGCGCGATTCGTCGGCCGGCTTGCGGATGCCGACGAACAGGATCAGCGCAACGCAGGCAACGGCGAAACCGATCGAAGTGGAGCGAACGCCGAACAGTTCCGTCAGCGCACCGGCGACCACGCTGCCGATTGCCGGGCCGCCGATGATGGCCAGCGTCCAGATACTCATGACCCGTCCGCGCAGCCGGTTCTCGACCTGCAGCTGCACCTCGGTCTGCGAACCGATCGATACGACGCTTGCGAACATGCTGAGGAGCAGCACCGTCAGGACACCGGTGACGATATTTGCAGATAGCGCGAATAGCACGATCGACAGCGCAACGCCGAATGAACCGACAACGACCAGCGCGTGCCGGTGCGTGCCGACCTGCCGCCATGAATACAGCGCGCTTGCAGCGATCGCACCGACGCCTGACGCCGCCATCAGCGTCGCCAGTACGCCGCTGCCACCGGCAAACACCAGCGCCGCAAACGCCGGCATGAGTTCCAGCACACCGCGCCCGAAAAAATTGCTGACGCCGGAAAGCAGAATGATTTGTCGAATCGGCGCGTGCTCGCGCGCGTATCGAATGCCTTCAGCAAAGCGCGATGCATAGGATCGGTCTCCCGCCGCATCGGCGGGCTGTTCATCGATACGAATGATCGCCAGGACGAAGATGACCGGCAGGTAAGTGACCGCATTGATCAGGTACGCCCAACCCAGACCGTAAGCCGCAACGATGGCGCCAGCGATGCCCGGGCCAATGAAACGCGAAATATTGAATACCATCGACGAGATGGCGACGGCGCTCGGAAACTTCTTGCGATCGAGCAGGTTCGGGATCAGTGCAAGCCGCACCGGCGAATACGCACTGTTGGCAATGCCGTGCAGGAACGCGAGCGTGATCAGCCACTCGGTGGTCATCAAGCCGACCATGGTCAGGCCGGCCATGGCGCCCGCGATGATCGTCAGCAATACGTGCAATACAATAGCGCCGCGTCGCGTGCTGATCTGGTCGACGAAGACGCCGAAGAACGGCGTAAACAGAATCAGTGGCAGAAACTGCGCCGCGGCGACGACGCCGACGACGAGAGTCGATCCCGACAGCTGCCAGGCATGCCAGCCGAGCGCCAGGCGCTGAATCCAG
>JBFGOX010000632.1:0-1593 GCA_041565015.1 Burkholderiaceae bacterium | reverse complement strand
GCGCGCGGCCATACCGGCTCGTGCCGCGATCTGCCGCTGCGCGCGGCTGCCGGCGCCGGACGGCGCTCAGGCAGCCGGCATGTCCGGTTGCCGCTCCGGCCGCGCGTCGGCGAATGCCGGCAGCGCCATGCAGGCGTCGAAGATGCGCATGATCGTGGGCACATGATCGAGCCGACAGTCGTAGCGCCGGGCATTGAAGATCTGCGGCACGATCAGCACGTCGGCCATCGAAACCTCGTCGCCGAGCACGAAGCGCCCGCAGCGCGCCTGCGCGACCAGTTGGGCTTCAATCTGCGCCAGCCCGCGCTCGACCCAGTGCCGGTACCAGCCGTTCCTGGCGTCTTCGCTCTGTCCCATCTGCTTGACGAGGTAGCGCAGCACACGCAAGTTGTTCAACGGATGGATCTCGCAGGCAATGCCCAGCCCGACGCTGCGCACGTAGGCGCGGTCGAGTGGCTCGTGCGGCAGCAGCGGCGGCTGCGGAAACTTCTCCTCGAGATAGTCGATGATCGCCAGCGACTGCGTGAGCAGCGCGCCGTCGTGATCGAGCACGGGCACCAGCTCGGCCGGATTCATGTTGCGGAAGTCGTCCTTGAACTGCTGCCCATGCACCAGGTCGACCGGCACGTACTCGTAGGGCAATCCCTTCAGGTTCAGCGCGATGCGCACTCGGAACGACGCGGACGAACGGGCGGCGGAATAAAGCTTCATCATTCGATCAACCTCACGAGCCAAAGCGAAAGAATCGGCAGAAACACCAAGGCGACGACGCGAACGGCATCCGCGCCGAGGAACGGCAGCACGCCGCGGAAGGTTTCGGCCATCGGCACGTCGCGCGCCATGCTGTTGATGATGTAGACATTCATCCCCACCGGCGGGGTGATCAGGCCGATCTCGACCACCATCAGCGCCAGCACGCCGAACCAGATTGCCTTTTCCGTCTGATCGAGCCCAAAGAGATCGAGACCGAGAATGATCGGCAGGAAGATCGGGATCGTCAGCAGGATCATCGACAGGCTGTCCATCAGGCAGCCGAGCACGACGTACGCCAGGAGTATCGCAAACAGGATCAGCAAGGGTTCCAAGCCGATGCCCTGCACCCAGGTGGCCAGTTCCGCCGGCAGCTGCGACAGCGCCAGGAAGACGTTCAGCATGTCGGCGCCGAGCAGGATGAAGAAGATCATCGCCGTCGATTCGGCAGTCGACAGCAGGCACTGCAGCAGCTGCCGACGGCGCATGCCGCGCAAGACGGCAATCAGTCCGGCGCCAATGGTGCCGATCGATGCCGCCTCGGTCGGCGTGAACACGCCGCCGTAGATGCCGCCGACGACCACGACGAAGATCGTCAGCACCGGCCAGACCTCGCGCAGCGCGCGCCAGCGCTGCGCCCAACTGTGCCGCGGCCCGGCTGGACCGGAACCGGGGTGCAGGCGCACGTATATGGCGATTGCTGCCATGTAGCCGAACGCTGCCAGCAGGCCGGGGATGACCGCCGCCGCGAACAGTTTGCCGATATTCTGCTGCGCAAGGATGGCGTAGACGACCAGCACCACCGAAGGCGGAATCAGGATGCCCAGCGTGCCGCCGGCAGCG
>JBFGOX010000631.1:0-1599 GCA_041565015.1 Burkholderiaceae bacterium | reverse complement strand
GGCGAACGGCTGCGCCGCCACGCACTGCGACTGGAACGCGAAATGCGCATCCGGGCCGCCGTCGGCCGCGGCGCAGCCTTTTCCGAACTATGGGCGGAGGCCGCGGCGAAGATCGGCTCGGGCGCCGACGAAGGCGCCGAGCAGATCCTGACCCAGATCGCCGCCGCACTGCAGCTCGACGGTCCCGTCGTCGACTGCGATCGGGCGATGCCGGCGCAGGTGCTGACGCACCTGTGGCAGGCCTCGCAAGCCGAGAAGGCGGCATCGTTCCGCAAGCTGGTCGACGCGCTGATCGTGCGCCTGTCGGACATCCTGCGCGCGGCACACATCAACTCGCCGGCTGGCCGCACGTCGCAGGCCCTGCGCGCCGCGCTTGGCGATGCGCACGCCGAACAGTTCGACTTCGATGCCATGTCGCGCCTGCTCGGCCGCGCCGCTGCACGCGACCCGCTGCCGCCGACGCGACGCCAGCGCATCGAATCGTCGCTGGCCACGCTGCGCGCGCAGCGCTTCTTTCCGGACCCGAAGGGACTGACGCCGGAAATCGAAGGCTTCGACTTCCGGTTCGACAACTGCGCCGAGGCGGCCAAGGCCTATCGCGAGCGCTTGCCGGCGCTGGTCGAGGTCGTCAAGGCGCTTGCAGTGGGCGAACTCGAGGCCGAAGGCCGTTATGTCGAGGTCGACCACGACCCGTATTTCGAGCGCTACGATGAATTCGCGCTGTCGGCCGACGATCTGGCGCTGTTCCCCGACTACCTGGTTTGCATTCCACCCGGCAGAAACGATGCGCCGGAAAATGCCGGCCTGCTGGACCTGCTGTCGTCCAGCTTGCCCGTCAAGGTGCTGGTGCAGACCGATGACCTTCTCGAGGAAGCCTCGATCGGCACTGGCCACTTCGCCTTCGGCGTGCGCAGCGCGCGGCTGGCGACCACGGCGATGGGTCTTGGCGGCATGTTCGTGCTGCAATCGCCCGGCTCGAACCTGTATTCGCTGCGCGAGCGGATCATCGCCGGCATGCGCGCACGCAGCCCGTCGTTGTTCTGCGTCTACTCGGGCAGCAACGACAACAAGCTGGTGCCGCCTTACCTGGCCGCCGCGACGGCGATGGAGTCGCGGGCGTTTCCGTCCTTCACCTACGATGCAGCCGCCGGCGAGAACTGGGCCAGCCGCTTCTCGCTGGAGAACAACCCGTTCGTGGAAACCGACTGGCCCACTGCCCAGCTCGAATATGCCGACGAGGCGATGCAGCGGGTCAAAGAACCGACTGCGTTCACCTACGCCGACTTCGTGCTGTGCGATCGGCGCTATTACCGCCATTTCGCGATCGTGCCGCGCACGCGCTGGAACCCCCGCATGATGCCGGTGGCCGACTGGCTGGCCCTTGACCCCAAGGCTGCTGCCGATCGCGTGCCGTTCATCTGGGCCGCCGACGCCAGCGACGTGCTGCACCGGGTGCTGGTCGATTCGCGCCTGATGCAGGCCACACGGCGCTGCCTGCTGCTCTGGCATCGGCTGCAGGAGCACGGCGGCATCAACGACTCGCACCTGCAGCGGCTTCTGGCGCGCGAAAAGGCGGCATGGGAAACGCAGATGCGCATC
>JBFGOX010000630.1:0-1609 GCA_041565015.1 Burkholderiaceae bacterium | reverse complement strand
TCCGACGGCGAGACAGTGGCCGGCTCAACGGCCGCGTTGGCGGTTGATCCGCGCTGCGACGGTGATTGAATCGCGACCGTGCTGCTGTTCGCTGGCTTGACGTCCGACGGTGGCCTGGTGGCCGGCTCCACGACGGCGTTGGTGGTTGCGCCCCGCTCGGACGGTGACGCAGTTGCGATCGTGCCGCTGGCCGCCGGCTTGACTTCCGGTGGCGGGACGACGATCGGGACAGCGGCGACTTTCGTGTTCGATCCTCGCTCCGGCGGCGCAGGCGATGCGACAGGCGCCGTCGCCGGCGCAGTCGGTGCGGGCGGCGGCGACTGGTTGGCTTGCGTGTTGATGGCCGTCGCGGCGACAGCGCCCGCTGCGGCCGGCTCGGTCGGCCTGGCGACGGGCTGTGCCGGGCCAACGGCAGCCTGCGCTGTCGGCCGCGCGGGCGGCACGCTGGCGATCGGCTGCGGCGGCGCGGACGCCGCCCCGACACCCGGCGGTGCCGATCGGGGTTGCATCAGGTAAGCGGCCAGGACCGCGATCGCACCGCCCGCCGCGAGCGCCAGCCAAACGGTCGGGCGAGGACCCGACGCCGCTTTTTTTTCTTTCGCTGCGCGCTCCCTGCGCAGCGAGGGCTGTCCCCGAACCTGGCGAGCTTCGCCGGTCGTTGGCGGCGCAACCGTGGCCGCGGGCATCTCCGTGCTCCGGTGCGCGATCGGCTGCAGCAGGCCTATTTCGATCTCGACCAGTCCGCGGCCGACCAGCGCTGCCGCGTCGCGCTCCACGCGGTCGGCATGCAGTGTCGGTTCCGAACTGACGATCTGCTGAAGCGAGCGCTTGCCGTCGATCAGCATCAGCAGCTTGCGCTGCCGCAGGCTCAGCCCCGCCTGCGGATGACGCAGTTCTTCTTGGCCGTCCGCAGTGAGGGCCAGCACGATCTCGTCGCGTCGGCCGGTGCTGATCACGTCCTTTTCGGCTGCTCCCATCGTTGTCTCCATCTCGACTTGCGAAGGCCGGCAAACGACTCGCCGCGCTTTGGCGAAACCGGAAGCCGCGACATTGGCTCACCTATCGAACGAATACATGCACCCGTAATGCCGCATGGACCCTAGGCCGTTCGGCCGACGAGCCCGGTCGCGACTGCGAACAACGCTGCGCAGCCGACACGCGGGTTCGCTTGTGCCAGACGCGGCGCCTGAAGTGGATCGGATCCGACCCGCGTGTCGTCGGCGGCGCCCGCGTACGACAGCGCGGCGTCGCGGCGTTGCCGAACGCTGCATCCCGGCGTCGGCGATGCGCCCCGCACAGCATTCGCGCCTCGTGGTCTTTGCGCCGAACGCGTTGCCGCCGCAAAGGCCGCGGGTAGCATCGCGCTTTGTCCTCGACGACACGTTCATGAACCTGATCGACCGCATCGTCAAGTTCCGCTCCGAAATCCAGACGATCCGGCGCGACCTTCACGCGCATCCCGAGCTTTGCTACGAGGAGCACCGCACCAGCGACCAGGTCGCACGGCTGCTCGCCGACTGGGGCATCGAGGTTCACCGCGGTCTTGGCGGCACCGGCGTGGTCGGCGTTCTGCGCAACGGCGGCAGCAGGCGGTCGATCGGGCTGCGCG
>JBFGOX010000629.1:0-1610 GCA_041565015.1 Burkholderiaceae bacterium | reverse complement strand
GCAGATAGAGGCCGGGGGCGACGAACGCCCAGGCCTGGTACAGCACATACGGCAAGGCGGCCAGGAAGGAGACGAACAGCGTCACCTTCAGCGGCACCATGAACGGCGTGACCACGCCAGTGGCGATCAGCTTGGTGCCTTCCGGCAAGACGCTCATCATCGGCGCCGACAGGATCGCAAAGATCTCGCGCATGAACGGCGACAGCGCGAGGAACACGACAACGATAGCGATGGCCGAGCGCACCAGACGCTGGCGCAGCTCGATCAGATGCGACAGGAAGCTCTGCTCTTCTCCGGGTTCCGTACCCGACGCGGGGGGCTCTCCGTTCATCGTCCGCGGCGATCCATCAGCGGCGGATCCGCGGGCGATTCAGCCTCGAGCGCGGCGCGTACTTGCGCGGCGCGCCTGAATACGCCGACGGCAACGCCATCGTTCGCTTCAGCTGAGCCAGTTCCTCGGCCAGTTCGTCGACCGACGGCCCGGGTTTGTAGCGCTTGGGAAAGACGCTTCGCTGCCAGGATTCGCCGGCCCCCTCCCACGCGTACCCTGGTGCGGCCGCCTCGGTGCCCTCCGTCGCAGCCTGGACCTTGCCCATCTCCGACTCCAGGGACGACAGGTCGGAGCGAACGTCGTTCAGCGACGACTGCATCGACTGCGCGGCCTGCCGCGCCTCTTCCTGCAGCTTCTTCAATTCGGCCAGTTCAAGTTCGCGATTGATGTCGCTCTTGACCTGCCCGACGTAGCGCTGCGCCTTGCCGAGCCACTCGCCGACCGTGCGCGCCACCTTCGGCAGTCGCTCGGGACCGAGCACCACCAGCGCCACCGTTCCGATCAGCGCGAGTTCGCCGAAGCTGAAATCGAACATCTTGCAGTCGAGGCTCGAGCCTTCGGCGTCGAGCGCGCCCTGAGCAGCCGGCACCGCTTGCCGGCCGCGGGCGGCTCAATGGAAGGGTCAGGACTTTTCTTTGGCCTGCACGTCGATGGTCCCCCCGCCGACCTGCTTGTTTTCCTCGACCTTCTTGGCGGCCTCGGCTTCGTCGGTGCCTTCCTTGACGCCTTCCTTGAATCCTTTGATCGCACTTCCGAGGTCCTTACCCATGTTCTTCAGCTTGCTGGTGCCGAAGACCAGGATGATGACGAGCAGCACCACCAGCCAGTGCCATATTGAGAACGAACCCATGATGAACTCCGTAAACGACTACAGACGCTTCCACGGCCGGGCACCGCCCAGCACGTGCACGTGCAAGTGATACACCTCTTGCCCGCCGTCCGGGCCGTTGTTGGTCACGACGCGGTACCCATTCGTGGCGCCTTGTTCTCGTGCCAGCCGCGGTGCGAGTAACTGCATTTTACCCAACAGGCGCTCGTGCCGCGGTTCGGCAGTGTCCAGACTGTCGAAGTGTTCCTTGGGCACGATCAGCAGGTGCACCGGCGCTGCTGGGTGAATGTCGTGGAAAACGATCACATCGTCGTCTTCGTAGATCTTCTTGCTGGGAATTTCGCCGCTGACGATGCGACAGAAGATGCAGTTCGAACTCATGCCCTCTTGCTCCTTAGTTTTCCCGGCCCTGCACCGGCATCCTGCGGCTCCGCGCGTGGCGGCTGCCGG
>JBFGOX010000628.1:0-1613 GCA_041565015.1 Burkholderiaceae bacterium | reverse complement strand
GGCGAACTGCTTCTGGTACCAGGCCATCAGCGGCCGCACGCCCGGACTGAGCGCGCGCTGGTAATCGAAGTTCAGCACCAGCGGCTGACCGGTCCTGGCATCGCGGCCATCGGGGTAGCCAGCCTCGGCCAGCAGCCGCTTCGCGTCCTCGATCGGTCGCCGCTCGATGCGGTCGTCGACCTTGCGGTAGACGACCGGGTTGAACGCCGCCGGCCCGTCGTCGCGGTAGCCGAACAGGCCAGGCGGCAGCGGCCCCTGCGCCGGCATGCCCTGGCCCTTCTCGAAGATCTGCACGAACTCTTCCCAGTCCAGCGCGATCGACAGCGCCTGGCGCAGCTTGCGGTTGCGTTCGCGCTCGTCAGCCGTCTTACCCCAGCCGACCACCGGGTCGAGCATGTTGAAGCCGAAGTACCAGCTGTTGGCCTCGATGGTCGTCGGCAGCTTGATGCCCTTGTTCCGGTATTCAGCGTCCTTGTCCTTCGAATCGGCCATCTCGACGATGAAATCGGTGCCCTGGTCGAGCCGCTCGATCTGCGGCGCGTCGTAATAGCCCTGGAAGAACTTGGTCTTCAGCGGGATCGCTTCCTTCTCGACGTTGAAGACCACCTTGTCGACAAACGGCGTCACCTTGCCGCAGTCGGCAAGCATCCCTTCGGCCTGGTCCTTCGGCTCGCCCTCGCAGGGATACGGCTGGCCGCGGAAGTTCGGGTTGCGCTCGAGCACATGGCGCCGGTTCTCGAGGAATTCGGTCAGCATGAATGGCCCGGTGCCGACCGGCCAGTAATTCAGCGTCAGGTTCTTTTCGGCCATGCCCGGCTGGGCGTAGAACTTCTCTGCCTCCCACGGCACCGGCGAGAAGAAGGTCATCGCCAGCCAGTACTTGAACTGCGGATACTTGCCTTTGATGCGAACGCGCAAGGTGTGGCTGTCGAGCGCCTCGACACCGGCGAAGGCGTACTGGCGAAAATCGAGCATCGGCAGGTCGCGGTCGGTGGGCGCCAGATCCTTGCGCAGCTCACGGTCGATCTCGGTGATCCGGTCGCCGTATTCCTTAAGCCCGATGATGTACTCGGCCATCAGCGAGAACGACGGCGATTTGATCCTTGGTGTGGCCAGCCGGCGGATCGCGTAGACGTAGTCGTGCGCGGTCAGCTCGCGCGTGCCGGTCTGCGCGAAATCCGTGATCCTGTATCTGTCGGCGACGTCCTCGCGCTTCAGCGCGTGGTAGACGTAGTTGCCGGCGGCATCCCTGGCAAAGGCCGGGTGCGGTGCGAACAGGATGCCCTTGCGGACCTTGATGTCGTAGACGCTCTCGGCGATCGTCTCGCCGGGCGCGTCAGCCGGCAGCTCATTGCCGCTGGCATCGAGAAAGCGCGGTTTGGCAACGGCCTCGGCAGCGCGCGGCGCCAGCTCGTAGGGGCGCTTCAAATAGTGATAGCCGTACAGCGGCTCGTAGACCTGGTACGTATACGGGGTCTCGTCGTTCGAATAGCTGCTGGTCGGATCGAGGTACTTGGGCGAGCGTTCGGTGAACGCGGTGAAGAGCGTGTTGGTCCGTTCGGCCCCGCGCGGGTGCGGGCTGTTTGTGACCCGGCTGCAGCCGCCGAGCGCGG
>JBFGOX010000627.1:0-1615 GCA_041565015.1 Burkholderiaceae bacterium | reverse complement strand
GGCCCGGTCGAGCGCAAGATGATCATCAACGCGCTGAACTCGGGTGCCGACGCGTACATGACCGACTTCGAGGACAGCAACACGCCGAACTGGGACAACCAGATCACCGGCCAGATCAACCTGATCGACGCGGTGCGGCGCAAGATCACGCTGGAGCAGGGCGGCAAGTCGTACCGGCTGAACGAGAAGGTCGCCACGCTGGTCGTGCGCCCGCGCGGCTGGCACCTGGACGAGAAGCATGTCTTCGTCGACGGCAGTCGGGTGTCGGGCGGCGTCTTCGACTTCGCGCTGTTCATGTTTCACAACGCCAAGCAACTGCTTGCGCGCGGTTCGGGCCCGTACTTCTATTTGCCAAAGATGGAGTCGCATCTCGAGGCCCGGCTGTGGAACGACATCTTCGTGCTGACGCAAAAGGATCTCGGCATCCCGCAAGGCACGATCAAGGCCACGGTGCTGATCGAGACGATCCTCGCGGCCTTCGAGATGGACGAGATCCTGTACGAACTGCGCGAGCATTCGGCAGGGCTGAACGCCGGGCGCTGGGACTACATCTTCTCGTGCATCAAGAAGTTCAAGGTCGATCGCAATTTCTGCCTCGCGGATCGCGCCAAGGTGACGATGACCGCGCCGTTCATGCGCGCCTACGCGTTGCTGTTGCTGAAGACCTGTCACAAACGCAATGCGCCGGCAATCGGTGGCATGAGTGCGCTGATTCCGATCAAGAACGACCCGGAGGCCAACGAAAAAGCGCTCGCCGGCGTTCGTGCCGACAAGGCGCGTGATGCAGCGGACGGCTATGACGGCGGCTGGGTTGCGCACCCGGGCCTGGTCGAACTGTCGATGGCCGAGTTCGTCAAGGTGCTTGGCGATCGACCGAACCAGATCGACAAGCAGCGCGACGACGTCAAGGTCGGCGCCGCCGACCTGCTGAACTTTCAGCCGGAAACGCCGGTCACCGAAGCTGGTCTGCGAATGAACATCAACGTCGGCATCCACTATCTCGGCTCCTGGCTTGCCGGCAACGGCTGCGTGCCGATCCACAACCTGATGGAGGACGCCGCCACCGCCGAAATTAGCCGTTCGCAGGTCTGGCAGTGGATCCGTTCGACAAAAGGCAAGCTCGACGACGGGCGCAGGATCGACGCGGCAATGGTCCGGGCGCTGATTCCGGAGGAACTCGCCAAGATCAAGGCAGACGTTGGCGGCGATACCCGGACCTACGATCGCGCCGCGAAGATATTCGAGCAAATGAGCACGCAGGACGAGTTCGCCGAATTCCTGACGCTGCCGTTGTACGAGGAGATCTGAGATACCGCGCGACCAATCGGCGGGGCGCCTGCCCCGCCGTCGCTCCGTGTAGCGCCGCGCGCAGCGAAGCGTCAGTTCCCGGCCGGAGGCTCGCTGCCGGCGCTCGCATGGGCGGCGGCTTGCGCCTCGAACGATTGCGAGCGTCGGTCGAACGATGCGCTGCCCTGGCCGCCGGCCTCGGCCGAGACCGGGCGCGGCGGCGAGCTCGCCGCGGCACTGCCGGCCGCCGATTCAGCGGCCTCGTTGCCGGCCGACGTGCCGCGCGACGGCGCTTGCGACTGGCCCGGCTGGCTGGCGTGAGTCAGCG
>JBFGOX010000626.1:0-1624 GCA_041565015.1 Burkholderiaceae bacterium | reverse complement strand
GATAGAACACGCCGCTGGCCAGCGGCTCGACGCGGCCGTCGCGCAGCACCACGACCGGCACGGCGTGCGCGGTGAGCGCGGCCGCGACCGCCTGCGCGAGCAGCGGCGCGACACCGGTGTCGATGTCGATCGGGGTGGTGTCGAGTCGACGCCAGATCATGCGCGCAAGCCTATCGCCGCGGCAGACATTCGCCAACGCTGGTGCGACGAATGCCCGCGCGGCTGCCGCGAACGTCAGGTCCGCAGATGCCGCTGCTGCCGCTGCGGTGCCGCCGTCGCCTCGGCACGACGCGCGCGCGCCAGCGGCTCGATGTCGACGAAGCCGAGCTTGCCGCGCGCGCCGCTGGCAAGGTAATCGGCGGCCAAGGCATCGGTGGCCACCGCCGCCTCGACGCCGCGCGCCAGCAGGTGCGCGTGCAGGTGCTCGTACAGGCGTTCATTGGCGATCGCGTGCGTGCGGCCGGTGGCCGCGTACAGCGCATCGGCGAAGGCGAGGAAGCGCGCGAAAGGCGAATCGCCGAGCAGCAGCGGCAGCGTGCGCGCGAAGCGACCGGAGTTGGCCACCAGGTCCCAGTAGCGCGCGAAGCGCGACAGCCGCTGCATCGTGGCGAAGTCGATGCGGTCGGTGGCCAGGATGTTGTACGGCGGCTGCGGATTGAAGCGCAGGCCGAAGGCTTCGGTGTGGCGGGCGATCGGCGCACCGCGCAGCCGCTTCAGGATCCCGAACTGGATCTCGTGCGGATTCAACGCGACCAGGCGATCGAAGCCCTGCGCAAAGCTCGCGACATCCTCGCCCGGCAGCCCGGCGATGAGGTCTACGTGCAGGTGCGCGTTCGACTGCTCGCGCAGCCAGCGCAGGTTTGCCTCGGCCAGCGCATTGTCCTGGCGGCGCGAGATCAGCTTTTGCACCTGCATGTTGAAAGTCTGGATGCCGATCTCGAACTGCAGCGTGCCGGCGGGAAAGCGCGCGATCGAGTTCTTGAGCCGTTCGGGCAGATGATCCGGGATCAGCTCGAAGTGCACGAACGGCGGGTCGGCCGGGTTTGCGGCGATGCGTTCGAGGAAGAACTCGAGGATCGCCAGCGAGGTGTCGACCTTCAGGTTGAACGTGCGGTCGACGAACTTGAAGTGCCGCGCGCCGCGTTCGTACAGCCGCCTCAGTTGCGCCAGGAAAGGCTCGAGCGGAAACGGCCAGGCGGTCTTGTCGAGCGCGCTCAGGCAGAACTCGCACTTGAACGGGCAGCCGCGCGAGGCCTCGACGTAGAGGTAGCGGTGCCGCACGTCCTCGTCGGTGTACTCGTCGTACGGCGGCGCGATCTCCGCCAGCGGCGGCTGCGCGCCGGCGTGCACCTTCATCAGCGGTTTCGGCCCGTCGAGGATCTGCCGGCAAAGCGCCGCGAAGGTGACGTCGCCCCAGCCGCTGACCACGTAATCGGCGAGCCGACAGATCGGCTGCGCCTCGACCTCGTGGCCGACCTCGGGTCCGCCGAGCACGACCACGACCTCGGGCGCCACGGCTTTCAGCGCGGCGACGATCTTGGTCGTCTCCTCGACGTTCCAGATGTAGACGCCGAAGCCGACGATCCGTGGCGCGAGCGCCAGCAGCTTCTCGACCACCTCCTCG
>JBFGOX010000625.1:0-1625 GCA_041565015.1 Burkholderiaceae bacterium | reverse complement strand
GCGTCGTGCAGCGGCGTGATGTCCTGGCCGGCCAGCGCCAGCCGCGCGGCGCGCGCCACCTCGGCGGCCGGGATGCCGTATTGCGCCGCCTTGGCCGTGTCGACACGCAACAGCAGCCGCTCGCCGGGATCGATCATGCTGTCGTCGATGGCAACGACGTCGGCCGTCTTTTCGAACACCGATCGCACCTGCCGCGCCAATGCCATCTGCGCGTCGTAGTCCGGCCCGTAGATCTCGGCCACCAGCGGCGACAGCACCGGCGGGCCCGGCGGCACCTCGACCACCTTCAGGTCGGCGCCATGGCGGCGCGCAACCGCGTCGAGCGCCGGCAGCACCGATTGCGCGATGTCGTGGCTCTTGCGCTTGCGATCGTGTGCATCGACCAGGTTCACCTGGAGGTCGCCGACCTCGCCGCCGGCGCGCAGGTAATACTGCCGCACCAGCCCGTTGAAGTTGATCGGCGCGGAAATTCCCGCATAAGCTTGGTAGTGCGTGACTTCGGGCACCTTGGCGATCTCGACGGCCAGCTCGCGCAGCACGGCGGCGGTGCGCTCAACCGGCGTGCCGGTCGGCATGTCGACGACGACCTGGAACTCCGACTTGTTGTCGAACGGCAGCATCTTCAGCACGACCAGCTTCAGCGGCGCCAGCGCCACCGCGAGCAGGATCGCGATGCCAACGCCAGCCGTGAGCCACCAGCGGTTGCGCCGGCCACCATCGGCGCGCAGGAACGGCGTCATTACGCGCGTGAAGAAGCGCCCCAGCCAGGCGCCGAGCTTGTCGGCGCTGGCAGGCGCCGCGGCCGCGCCGTGCTGGTGATGATGCAGCAGCCGCAGCGCCAGCCACGGCGTGACGACGAAGGCGATCGCCAGCGACAGCAGCATGCCCATCGACGCGTTGATCGGGATCGGGCTCATGTACGGGCCCATCAGGCCGCTGACGAAGGCCATCGGCAGCAGCGCCGCGATCACGGTTAGCGTGGCCAGGATCGTCGGCCCGCCGACCTCGTCGACCGCGCGCGGGATCATCTCGGTCGGGTGCGCGTGGTCGAAGTGCGCACGGCGATGGATGTTCTCCACCACGACGATCGCATCGTCGACCAGGATGCCGATCGAGAAGATCAACGCGAACAGCGACACGCGGTTCAGCGTGAAGCCATAGGCCCACGACGCGAACAGCGTCGTGGCCAGCGTCAGCACCACCGCGATGCCGACGATCAGCGCCTCGCGCCGGCCCAGCGTGACCCAGATCAGCGCCACCACCGAGATCGTCGCGAAGATCAGTTTCTGGATCAGCTTGTTGGCCTTGTCGCGCGCGGTGTCGCCGTAGTTGCGCGTTTCGACCACCTTCACGTCGGCCGGGATCAGCTGGCCCTGCAGCTGCGCCACGCGCGCCATCACGTCGTCGGCGACCGTCGAGGCGTTCTCGCCGGCCTTCTTCGACACGGCGATCGTCACCGCCGGAAATTCGGCCGCCTTGCCATCGCGGCTCTCGCCGTGCCAGACATACTGCGAAGGCAGATCGGCGCCGTCGGTCACCTGCGCGACATCGGCGAGGTAAACGGGCCGCCGTCCGCCGCGGCCGTCCGGATGCACGCCGACGATCAACTCGGCGACCTCGCGCGC
>JBFGOX010000624.1:0-1633 GCA_041565015.1 Burkholderiaceae bacterium | reverse complement strand
GGCGCTGGCGGCGCAGCGCGTGCTGTTGCCGGACGGCTGGCTCGATCCTTTCGCGGCCTCGGTCGTCGACACGGTGCTGACGGCGCGTTATCGCCTCGGCGGCGTCGACGAACACGGCAGCCGCGTCGCCGGAGAATGGCTGGCCCGCTTCGACTGCGCATCGCTTCGACTGCGCGACGTGCGCAGCCTGTCGCGCGGGGAACGGCAGCGGGTGGCGATCGCCACCGCGCTGACCCAGGAGGCGCCACTGTTGCTGCTCGACGAGCCGATTGCGCACCAGGACCCGCGCCACCAGGCGCTGGTCGTCGAGCAACTGGCCCGGCTCGATCACACGCTGGTGGCATCGCTGCACGACCTGAATGCGGCGGCGCGGCTGGCCACGCATGCGCTGCTGCTGACCGGCCGCGGCAGCTGGACCGCGGGCCCCGCCGACGAGGTACTGAGCGCGGCGCGCCTCACGGCGCTGTTTGAAACGCCGATCCAGCGTGTCAGCATGGCCGACCGCTCGCTGTTCGTGCCGCACTGACCCCGCGAACTTCCCTTCGCGGGGCAAGGAAGCGCCGCATCGCCGGCTCAGCGAAGGCCGATGCGCAGCGTCGCGGTGGAAAGGTAGATCTCGCGCAGGAACAGACCGAGGCCGGCGATCAGCGCGATCAGCGAGGCGCCGAAGATCCACGCCACCGGCGTGGTCAGGCTGCGCTGCCAGTAAGCGTCGAGAAACAAGCCGCCAATCGACACGCAAACCAGCAGCGCTGACAAGACGGTTAGCGTGATCGCCCTGTTGATCAGCCGCGCGCGGCGCGCCAGCAGGCGCAGTTCGCGGTGCTCGGGCGTGCGCGCTTGCGGCGTCCCGGCAAGGTCTCTCTCGAGCTGGCGCGCCCGATCGACGATGCGTGCGATGCGATTGGTCATCGTCGCCAGCATCGAGCCGATGGCGGTCAGCAGGAACACCGGCGCGATCGCCAGCTGGATGAAATGAACGACGGTGTCGATCTGGCCGCCCGTCTGCGCGATGGTATCCGGACTCATTGCAGAAACTCTACCGCGTTGCCTGGCGCACGGCGTCGATCCGTTCGCACAGCAGGGCGAGTTCGGTCGTCAGCCTTGGCGTATGGCGGTTGATCTTGTCGGCGTCGATGGTAACCAGATGACCGCCGGCGACGGCGCGCTGGCCCTTGAACTGCTGCCAAGAGAGCAGGCCGCCGCGGTCGACGGCACCCGGTTCGGCAGTGACGATGATCTGTGGATCGGCGGCCAGCACCGCCTCGGCCGAGACCTGCGGCGCGATCGGCGCCAGGTGCTCGAATACGTTGCGCGCGCCACAGACGCGCAGCGCTTCGCTGAGCACGTGCCGGCCGCCGAGCGTCATCAGTGGCTGCGGCCAGATCTGATAAAAGACGCTGATCTCGCGCCGGCCGGCGTACCGCTCGCGCAGGCGCGCGATCTCGGCGCGGTACCGGGCCGCCACGCTCGGCGCTTCGGTGGCCGCGGTCAGCTGGCCCAGCCGCAGCAGGGATCTGGCGATGCCGTCAAGGGTGGCCGGTTCGTCCACGTACAGCGGTACGCCCAGCCGTCGCAGCGCGGCCTGCGTCGCCGGCGGAAAGCCGCTGCCCCAGATGACGATCAGGTCAGG
>JBFGOX010000623.1:0-1635 GCA_041565015.1 Burkholderiaceae bacterium | reverse complement strand
GCCAGCACCAGCGCACGGCCGAACGCGGCCTTTGCCGTCGCCTCGGTCACGCGCTGTGTTTCCGGCAGCCGCACGCCGCTGGCGCGATAGGCGGCGTTGACCTTCTCGACCGCGCCGTGGCAGAAGATCGGACCGATCGCGCTGTCCACGCCGGCAAGGATTCGCTGCGCCTTGCCGAAGGCGTAGCAGAACAGCACCGAGGCGATCCCGGCCTGGGCATTGACCGTCCACCAGTCGTTGATCTGGGCGAACACCGCCGTGTCGGGCGCCCAGCGATACACCGGCAGGCCGAAGGTCGATTCGGTGATGAACGTGTCGCATGCGACCGGCTCGAACGGCGCGCAGGTGCTATCCGCGCCGAGCTTGTAGTCACCGGAGGCGACCCATACGCGCCCTGCCTGTTCCACGCGGACCTGCGCCGATCCGAGCACGTGGCCGGCCGGGTGCAACGACACGCGCACGCCGTTGATGATGATCGGCTCGCCGTAGTCGAGCGTCTGCAGCCGGATGTCGCCGAGCCGCGCGCGCAGCACGTGCTGCGCGTCGGCGGCAGCGAGATAGTGCGCGTGCCCGCGGCGCGCATGATCGGCATGCGCGTGCGTGATCACCGCAAGCTCGACTGCGCGCCAGGGGTCGATGAAGAAGCCGCCGGCGGGACAGTACAGGCCCTCGGCGCGCCGCACGATCAGGTCGGCGGATGTCATCGCGTTGTCATCGGCCGGTCATACGCTTCATCCCGTCGGCCGGTGGGCCGGCAACAAGAACAAGAGAAAAATAACAACAAGACAAAGGAGACGACCCATGACCGCACTCGTCGTCGGCTCGATCGTCGCGGCGCTGCTCGGCGCGCTGATTGTCGCAGGGCTGAACCGGCGCGCCCGCGAGCGCTTCATCGACGGCTATGCCTTTCCGCCGGGCATCCGCAGCCGGGTCCAGCGACGCTATCCGCACCTGAGCGAGCGCGAACTCGACCTCGTGCTCACCGCGCTGCGCGAGTACTTCCACCTGTGCCGCAAGGCCGGCAAGCGGATGCTGGCAATGCCGTCGCAGGTCGTCGACGCCGCATGGCACGAATTCATCCTGTTCACCCGCAACTACCAGCATTTCTGTCGCCGGGGACTCGGCCGCTTCCTGCACCACACGCCGGCCGAGGCGATGAGTTCGCCAACCGAAGCGGGCGACGGCATCAAGCGAACCTGGCGCCTGGCCTGCCGACATGACGGGCTGAAGCCGGAAGCCGCCACCGCGCTGCCGCTGCTGTTCGCGATCGACGGCGAACTGAAGATCGCCGATGGCTTCCACTACGCGCTCGACTGCACGCGGGCGCTGGCCGCGGCGCAGTCAACGGCCGTGTACTGCGGCACGCACATCGGCTGCGGTGGCGGCTGTGGCGGCGGCTGCGCCGGCAGCGGCTGCAGCGGCGGCGACGGATGCGGGGGTGGCGGCGGGGACTGAGCCGACCGACGGGCTGCTGTGTCGATCACGTTGGCTACGGCGCGACGCCACGGACGGACCTTGCGCAACGGCGAGCGATCGGCTGGTGCAGGCGCAACGCGGCACGGGTGCCTGAGCGAGAAGTGCAGGCGGTGGCGCCCTGCCGGACGGTTCCGACCCGCTGGATCGTCTGTCGCTGCG
>JBFGOX010000622.1:0-1640 GCA_041565015.1 Burkholderiaceae bacterium | reverse complement strand
GGTTGGCCTGTTGCTGAAGGGGCGACTGCACGCCATCGGCAGGCGGCTGCGCACCGACCTGCCGGTGCGCTTCAAGGCCATGCAGCCGGCGCTGACGGTGGCCGGCGGGGTGGTCCTCGGCGTGCTGGTCACGATGACCTCGGTCGGCGCCGGAGCGCTCGGCACGGTAATGATGGTCTACCTGTATCCGTACCGGCTGACGCCGGCAAAGCTGGTCGGTACCGATCTGGCGCATGCGTTACCGCTGGCGTTGGTCGCCGGCATCGGCCACCTGATGATCGGAAACGTCGATTTCTCGATGCTGGGCTGGCTGCTTGCCGGTTCGATTCCCGGCATCCTGCTCGGTTCGACTGTCTCGACGCGTGCGCCCGCCGCTTGGGTCGCGCGGGCGATCGCGGTGGTGCTGGCGATCATCGGCATCCGGTTGCTAGCGTGAGCCTTTGCGAAGCTCCTTTGAACGGACGAGCTGAACCCGCCCTTGTCGCCTCGAGCAGCGACAAAAGGGCGGCCGCTGCGGGTGGAAGGGCTTCGGCGCGTGGCTTGCGAACGTAGAATCTTCGGCGACTTCCCATAAGGTAGAAGGAACCAATGAAGCTGGCGGTCATCGGCACCGGATACGTCGGCCTGGTCACTGGCGCGTGCCTGGCCGACGTTGGCAACGACGTACTGTGCGTAGACATCGACGAGGCCAAGGTCGCGAGTCTGCGCGCAGGGGAGATTCCGATCCACGAGCCCGGGCTCGACGCGGTCGTGGCGCGCGGCACTGGCGCCGGGCGACTGCGCTTTTCGACCAGTTATGACGACGCCGTGGCGCACGCGACCGTCGTCTTCATCGCGGTGGGCACGCCGCCGAGCGAGGACGGCTCGGCAGACCTCTCGCACGTGCTGGCTTGCGCTCACGAGCTTGGCCGGCGTATCAATCGGGACACACTGGTGGTCGTGAAATCGACGGTGCCGGTTGGCACCAATGACAAGGTGCGGGCAGCCTTGAGCGAACAGCTACGCGAGCGCGGCCAGAAGCTCGTCGTGACCACCGCATCGAACCCGGAATTTCTGAAAGAAGGGTTCGCCGTCGACGACTTCATGAAGCCAGACCGGATCATCGTCGGCACCGATGACGCACAATCGACGGAAACGCTGCGCGCGCTGTACGCGCCGTTCAACCGCAACCGCGACCGGCTCGTCGTCATGGACGTGCGCTCGGCCGAGTTCACCAAGTACGCGGCCAATGCGATGCTCGCGGTGCGTATTTCGTTCATGAACGAGATGGCCAACCTCGCCGACCGGCTTGGCGTAGATATCGAGCAGGTGCGGCACGGCATCGGCTCCGACCCGCGCATCGGCCCGCATTTCCTGTATGCAGGGGTTGGCTATGGCGGGTCGTGTTTTCCAAAGGACGTCAGGGCCCTGGTTCACACCGCACAAGAGGCGGCCGAACTGGCCGAGATCATGCAGGCGACGCGCCGCGTGAACGAACGGCAGAAGCGCGTGCTTTTCGAGAAGATGCTGCGCTTCTTCGGCGGCCAGATCGCCGGCAAGCGCATCGCGCTGTGGGGTCTTGCCTTCAAGGCCAACACGGATGACATGCGCGAGGCCGCGAGCCTTGCCCTGATCGAGGCGCTGACCGGCGCCGGCGCCCG
>JBFGOX010000621.1:0-1666 GCA_041565015.1 Burkholderiaceae bacterium | reverse complement strand
GACGGGTCGGCCTTGTACAGGATCGACAGGATCATCGCGTTGATGCCGACCGATTTTCCCGAACCGGTCGTGCCCGCCACCATCAGGTGCGGCATCCGCGCCAGGTCGACGACCACCGGCCGGCCGGCGATATCCTTGCCCAGGCCGAGCGTCAGCAGCGAATGGCTGTCGTTGTAGACGGTCGAGCCCAGAATCTCCGACAGCCGCACCGCCTGCCGCTTCGGGTTCGGAAGCTCCAGCCCCATCAGGTTCTTGCCGGGAATCGTCTCGACCACGCGGATCGACACCAGCGACAGCGCGCGCGCCAGAGCCTTGGCCAGAGTGACGATCTGGCTGCCCTTCACGCCCGTGGCCGGTTCGATCTCGGAGCGGGTGATCACCGGGCCGGGATAGGCCGCGATCACCGCGGTCTCGACGCCGAAGTCCTTCAGCTTCTTCTCGATCAGCCTCGAGGTGAATTCGAGCGTTTCGGTGGCGATCGATTCCGCGTCCGCCGGCGGCTCGTCGAGCAGGTCGAGGGTCGGCAGGCGCGCGTCGGCCAGTTCGGCGAACAGCGGCACCTGCTTTTCCTTGGCCTTGCGCTCGGACGGCTTGATGCGCGCCGGCAGCCGCTCGATGTGCACCGGCGGCGTCTCGTCGATCCGTTCGCGCTCGCTTTCCAGCAGCTGGCTGCGCTCGACCACGGCGGCCTCGCCGATCGCGCGATCCTCCTGCGCCTCGCGCCGCTCGCGCAGACGGACGACCAGGCGCTCGAAGAAACCGCCGACGCGTTCGACCACCGTCAGCCACGAGAAATCGAAGAACAGGCTTGCGCCGAGGGCAATCGCCGCCAACAGCGCGAGCGTCGCGCCGGTGTAAGCCAGGCCGGACTGCAGCACCGCCGCGACGCCGGCGCCGAACGCGCCACCGGCCCCTCCCGGCAGGGATTCGGCCAGCCACTGCAAGCGCAGCGCTTCGAGACCCGCACAACCGGCCAGCAACACGACAAAGCCCAGCGCCTGCACCCAATCGGGCAGGCCGTGCCGCGCATAAGGCGCATGCAGCCGACGAAATCCGCGAACGACCCAGGCCGCGCCGGCAATGACCAGCAGATAGGCGGAAAAGCCGAAAAGCAGGTGCAGCACGTCGGCCACCCAGGCGCCAATGCGGCCGCCGAGGTTGCCGATCGACGCCGCGGTCGACGTGTGCGAAAAACCGGGGTCGCCCGGTGCGTACGTCAGCAGCACGGCGGCGAGCGCACCGACGAAAAGCGCGCCGATGATCCAGCGCGCCTCCGCCAGCAGCCGGCCATGCCGCGTCGGTTCCGCGGCGACGTCCTGCCCACGCGCGCCGCGACGGCGCAGCGGTTCGGCTGCCAGCAGTTTGTCGTTCAAAACGGGACGGTCTCGATACGCGAATGAGCGGCAATTATAGGTTTGCAGCGCAGCGACCGACGATGCGCGTGGCCAACGACCGCCGCGCCAGCGGCCCCGATTCGTCGCCCCACTCGGGCTTTCGCACCGCCGTGGCGTCGGTTCGTCGCCCGGGATTGCGCCGGGACGGCCATCGCGGACAATTGGCCCATGGACGGTTCGGTTGCGCCGCTGTCGGCTTCCTGCGCCCGCCCCCTTTCCGGGGCGGCCGCGTTCGTGCGGATCCTCAACCCGCGCTCCGTCGCCGCCGTCTT
>JBFGOX010000620.1:0-1672 GCA_041565015.1 Burkholderiaceae bacterium | reverse complement strand
GGCGGCCAAACAAGCAGCCAGCGACACTCAAGTCGGCAGCGCTACCGCGACCCCTTCGCCTAACGCCCCCAGCGCATCGGCCGACGCCACGCCGTCGCAGATCTCGCGTCGGCAGCCGCGCGCGGACGCGGCCCCGACGACGGCTCAAGCAGCGCAGTCGTTCAACACACCGAGAACTTCCACCGAATCGCAACCCAGCGCGGCGACGACCGCGTCCGCGGAGGCCACGAACCAGGCGCCAACCGCCTCGGCGAATCCCGCGCCGCAACCTTCGTCGGCGACCATTGCACGCCAGCCGACCAGCGATTCCTCGGCGACGGTAAGTCAGCCGGCCTCGGCAACTTCAGCGGCCAGTCCCACGACGCAAGTCGCACGCAGCACGTCGACGCGCGCCGACGCGGCGCAATCGCCCAGCATCGTGACGCAAGCCCAAGCCAGCAATTCGCCGTCGCGCAGCGTTCGGCCGGCCGTCGTTGCGGGGTCGCCGGTGGCCGTGGCCAGCCCGGCTGCGGCTCAAGTCGATCAAGGTGCCGCGAATCCGTCGGCCCAGCCTGCTCGCTTGGCCGTTAATAAATCGTTTTCCGGCACGGCAGGCATCGGCCGCTCGGAAAACCTGGATCGCGGCACCGCCGCCCCGAACAGCCCGTCGCTCGTCGCTTCGGATTCGGCCAACCGGACCAAGGCGACTCAGACGGCCGCCGGTCCGGCGTTCGCGCCCAGCGAGGTGGCACAAATGAGCCGTTCG
Organism: Burkholderiaceae bacterium; assembly: GCA_041565015.1. Taxonomy (GTDB): domain Bacteria; phylum Pseudomonadota; class Gammaproteobacteria; order Burkholderiales; family Burkholderiaceae_F; genus JADJWR01. Next base: position 927 of record JBFGOX010000620.1, on the reverse strand, counting down.
GTGGCTGGCGCCGAAATGCCCAGCGCGACGCTGGCTGCCTCGAACGTCGAACAGGCTGATGCCGCTGGCGCGGAGCAGCCGACTCAACATGACGCCAGCGCAAGTGCCGGCTTGAGCCAGAAGGGATCGAATGCCGAGACCGGCGCCGTATCCGTGTCGAAGGGCAACGTACAAGTCGATCTTGGGCCGACTCGCATCGTGACCGGAGACGCCGGCGCTCGCGCGTCGGGCGGCGGACAGCAACGGTTGAACTTCGAAACCAATGCGCAGCAGATCGCGCGGAACGACGTGGGCGGCGCGCCACTCAACGCACTCGCGACCACGAACGTCGCGGAAACGGCCGAAGCGCCGACGAAACAGGGGGGCGGCCAGCCCGCCGCACCGCAGCTTGAGATCGACGCCACGGCCACGGTCCGCAGCCAAGCCGGTGGCGACCAACCGGCTTCGGGCGGCCCGTCAAGGGCTACGGCGCAAGGTCCCGCCACGGAAATCAACACGGCCGATCAAGTGGCCGCAGCGACGATAAGCCGCGCCGAAGCGGCCGAGACCGCACCGGGATTAACTGCGGCCGGCGGCGGGGATCCGAACGAAGACGAGGACGAAGAGAAAAAGCGACTGCGCCTGCTCGGCCGAACCGCGACAGGCGGCGGTCCGCAACTCGCCATGACCGCCCCAACGACGGCCGCCGAGGCTACGTCGCCGGCTGGCGTGACGGGTGGTGGTCAGCCGGCTGCGCTTGAGGCCAGCGTCGACGCGGGCAAGCTCGCCAAAGCTGAACCGGGCGGTGGATCACCGGCAACGGGAGGTCCGTCCGCAACGTTGGCCGAGGGTCCCGACGCCAGCGCCGGCGGCGGTGAAGTCACAGCCAACGTGCAAATGGGCCGAACCGAAGTCGTTGAAGCCGCTCCTGGTCGAGCGGTGATCGGC
>JBFGOX010000619.1:0-1674 GCA_041565015.1 Burkholderiaceae bacterium | reverse complement strand
CCCCAGTCCGATCAGCAGGTAGACGAGGAAGATGCCGAAGATGTAGGCGGCTCCGATGCCCAGCACGCTCGAGCGCAGCTTGCCGATGGAGAGCAGGAAGGCGATCGTCACCAGCAGGATCGAGAATGCGCAGGGATTGATGCTGTCGATCAGCGCCGCGGTGCCCACGAGCGGCAGCAGCCAGGTGCCGCCGCCGCTCAGGTCCCACAGCGCCTGCGTGCCGAGATTGCCGGTCTTCATCACGACAACCAGCCCGACCAGCAGCAGGCCGAACGACACGAGAAGGGTGAGTTTTCGTGTCATGGCATCACGGCGTCACGTTGACGACGAAGGCGAGCTCGAGCGGGCGCTCAAGATCGGTCTGGATGGTGACGAGCCTTTCGGTGCGGCCGATGCCGGCGGGGCCGTGCGCCGCCGGATCGAAGACGACTTCGATCATCGCCGCCTCGTGCGGCTGCAGCGTCTCATTCAGCGCCGGCATGAAGCCGTGTCCCGGCATGCCGACGGTCGGCGATTTCTTGCCGCCTTTGATCAGTGTGGCCGTCGTGCACATGCACGACGTGTACATCTTGCGCACCACAATCGGCTGCTCGCCCGTGTTGCGGATCCAGTAGCGGTGCGAGACGTTTCCCGCCGCCATCGAAATCGTGCCGAAGTCGAAGTTCGTCTGGTTGGCCTTCAACATGCGCGGCGCTTCCGACTCGGCGCGCGGCGCCGCCCTGTTGCTTGCCGAGGGATCGGGGCGGGCAACAACGATCGCCACGCCGACGATCAGCAAGGCGGCGCCGGCCGCCAACAGGTATTTCGGAACAGCGAAGGGTCGCGGTGCGACTGCGGTGTGCTTGCTCATTTTGGTTCCTTTGAATGTGGATCAGGTCTCGGGGCGCAACGGTCAATCGCTCGTCCCCATCGATTCGATTGTTATCGCCAACGTCGGTGTTCAGTGCCGCGCGAACACGCGCTGCACGCGGCCTTCGCCAAAGAGCACGACGTCGTAGCGCTCTGCTGGGCGGCCCTGCTCCATGCCGGGCGAGCCCTGCACCATGCCGGGCACGGCGATGCCGACCGCCTTTGGCCGCTCCTTCAGCAGCCGCTTGATGTCGGCGGCCGGCACGTGGCCTTCGATCACATAGCCGGCGATCACCGCCGTATGGCACGACATCGCCGCGTCGGGCACGCCGAAGCGCTCGCGGAACGGCATCACGTCGCGCACGTCGTGCACCTCGACGCTGAAGCCGCTGGCCTTCGCGTGGTCGACCCACAGCGCGCAGCAGCCGCACGACAGCGTCTTGTAGACGTGCAGCCGGTGCATTTCGACGGCACCGGCCACGGCCGGTACGGCGGCAGCGATCGACAGCAGCACCGCACGCCGCAGCAGCGGGAAACTTTTCGATGTTTTCATATGCACCTCCTGGTTCGGTCGTCTTCGATGCGCATCGGCGGCGCCGATGCAGCTGGGGTTCGTTGAGGGCCCGGGCGGCGCCCGGGTGCGCGTCAGCGCGGCGCCGAACGCGCAGCGCCGAACGAACCGCTCAACGGATCAATTTCGGAGATGACCGAACAGGATCGTCAGCCGCGGGCCGACGACGAGATGGGTGATGGCCACCGGCAGGCGCGCCGGCTGGGGCCGCAGCCCGGCGTAAGAGGCCGCGGACAGCGGTGCCATCGCCGTGG
>JBFGOX010000618.1:0-1680 GCA_041565015.1 Burkholderiaceae bacterium | reverse complement strand
AGGCTGGCGCCCTGGCGCGAGATCAGTCGATCGCCGGCCAGCGTCAACGTCGGCACGCCCATCCACAGCGCCTCGCAGGTGGTCGTGCCGCCCGGAAACGGAAATGAATCGAGCACCAGATCGACCTCCGCATGCGCGGCCTGGAATTCACGGCGCAGAACCGGTCCGTGCAGGGTGACCCGTTCAGGCGCAATGTTGGCGCGCTGCAGCCTTTTGAGCAGCAGTTCGCGCACGCCTGCATCGACCAGGCGCTTGCTCTGCACGCGCAGCCGTGACCGCGGCAGCGCGGCCATCACCTGGCCCCACAACGCCAGCACGTCGTCATTGAGCTTGGCCAGGTGCTGGAAGCTGCCGAAGGTGACGAAGCCATTGGCCAGCGCCGGCAAAGGCGTCACGTCCGGCGCGTCGCGCGGCGGCGTGAAACACAGGCGGGTATCGGGCAGGTACCAGATTTTTTCGGTGAAGTGATCTTGATGTTCCGGCGGAACGCTGACGGCGTCGGCCAGCAGGTAGTCGATCGCGGCCACGCCGGTGGTGGCGAAATAGCCCAGCCAGGTGACCTGTACCGGCGCCGGCTTGAAGGCGAACACCGGCAGCCGGTTGTGTGCGGTGTGCCCTGACAGGTCGATCAGCACGTCGACGCCATCGCTGTGGATCAGCCGCGCCGCCGCTTCGTCGTTCAGACCAACCAGCGGGTGCCACTCCGCGAAATGCGGGCGCAGCCGCGCGGTCAGTTCGTCGGCAGACGATTGAGTCGGGTAGGCGAGCAACTCGAGCCGGCGCGGATCGAGTTGGCTCAACAGGCCTTCGAGGAAAAAGCCAACCGGATGCTCTTCAATATCACCGGAAACCACGCCCACCCGCAGCTTGCCTGACGATCGCTGCGCGGCCCAAGCGGTGAACGGTCGCGGCGCCCGTGCGGCCACCAGTTCTCCATAGCGGCGCGCCTGCGTCAGGCCATCCTGTACCGAATGGCGCGCCGAGTAGCTTAGCGCCAGCAGCAGGTTGCTGTGCGCGACGAGAAAGTCGGGACGATCGTCGAGCAATCGACGGAAAAGTTGCTCCGCTTCGTCGAACTCGCCGATCCGCAGCAGGTTCATCGCAAGGTTGTTCACTGCGTTCGGGAAGTCCGGCGCGATCTGCAGAGCGGCGCGGAAGCACGCATTGGCCTCGGCCAGGCGGCCGATCCGCTCGAATAGCGCACCGAGGCTGTTGTGCAGGCCGGCCGCTTTCGGCGCCAACTTCAACGCCTCGCGAAGCCTGGTCTCGGCCTCGGCGATGCGATGGGTGTCCATCGCCAGCAAGCCGAGGCTGTGCAGTACGTTGGCGTTGCCCGGCTCGATCTGATGCGCGGCGAGCAGGCTCGCTTCGGCTTCGCCGTAGCGGCCGGCAGCGCTCAGCGCGAGACCCAGTTCGTGCCGCGCAAGCGCGTCGCCTCCATCGAGTTCGATCGCGCGTGCCAACGGGCGCAGTGCCGGCAGGTTCTGCCCCAGTCCACGCAAAGCCGCGCCCAGGAACGTCCAGCCCGTCGCTCGCTGTGGTTCAAGTTGAACCAACCGCACCGCCAGCGGCTGCGCTTCGGCATGGCGCTGCGTGTTGATCAGCGCCTCGACTTGCGCTGTCAAGGCGGCATTCGGAGACGCGGGCGAGAACGGCACCCGTCCGGGTTCGGCGAACCGT
>JBFGOX010000617.1:0-1687 GCA_041565015.1 Burkholderiaceae bacterium | reverse complement strand
GGTCGCCGACGTCGATATGTCAGCGTTGCCTGCAGCATGGACGCGCGGCGGCGGCGCAGGTTCGGCCTGCGTCGGCGCGGCTTAACAACTATCAAGATTTCCGGCAGGCGCGCGCGGCAGACAAGGCGCGCGCCGCGCTTCAGCCGAGCCGCAGCACGTAGTGCTCCTGCAGCGTCGTCTCGACCGTGCCCGGCCGCGCCCGGCGCACGGCGGCGAGCGCCTGGCGCGGCGTCATGCCCAGTTCCACCAGCAGGCGCGCGGCGATCAAACCCGTGCGGCCGAGGCCGGCACGACAGTGCAGCAGCAGCCGCTCGCCGGCCACCAGGCGTTCGCGCAGCTCCGCTCCGGCATCGACCCAGCGCGCCTCGAAGCTCGCATCCGGAACGCTGCCGTCTTCGATCGGCAGCCAGTGCCAACGGAAAGCGCGCGCCACCTGCACCTCGAAATCCGCCAGTCCGAGCAGCGTGAACTCGTGCTGCTGCAGCAGGGTGACGACCGTCGAGGCGCCCCAGTCGCGGATCGCCTGCAGGTCGGTCGCCAGGTCGCGGTCCCAGGCGCCGAACGGCGCGTACGGATCCTTCTTGCCCGGGCACAGCGTCATGCCGATGCACCCCGCCGTGCCGGGTGCCGGCAGCTCGTCGATCCGCAGCGGGTCTTTCTCGCTGGTCAGCCAATCGGTCATCGGCACTGCTCCGAGTTTCGCCGGGTCATGCTTGCATCCGATGGTTCGACAGGCAAGTTTCGCGCAAGTGCGCAAGAGCGCGCTTATCTCGTGTACCGCTTCAACGTGCTTGCCGGCTGCAAACAGCCGCTGCCGTTGGCCAGCACCCTATCCGATCCGCGGCGCCCCCTTGCCGGCATAGACTCGCCGCCGTGCCTCCGCCTATAGAAACGAAAACGATCCAGCGTCGGATCGAAACGCTGCGCAAGCAGCCCGACGATCCGCAGGCGATCCTCGATCTGGCGCAATGCCTCGAAACGCTCGGCCGCGAGCATCTGCCCGAGGCCGACCGGTTGTGCGCCGATCTGATCGCGCGCTTTCCGCACTCGCCGCTCGCGCGCAGGGCCGAGGAAGCACGGACACGCATTGCGCAGGCGAGCGTGCGCTGCGTCGACCACGGCGCGCTGCGCCTGGACGTGGTGCAGTACATCGCCGGCGCACTGGCCCGGTTCGAAAAACTCGGGCCGCGCCGGCTCGAGGAGGTCGCACTCGAAATTGCCAAGCTCGGCGACCCCGGGCTCGACATCGGTGACCCGACGCCGAAGTACACGCTGAAGACGCTGCCGGGCAGTTACTCGGGACTGCACCTGCTGGCGATCCTGTACGCCGCGTTTCGGCAGATAGACCCGACCATCGACATCGGCGCCGATTTCCTGCGCGAGTACGAGATGGCGCAGGTGTCGGCAAAGTAGCGCCACCGCGAAGCTCGGCGTTGTTCTAAAAGACGACACTGGGTCCCCGCCTGCGCGGGGACGACCGGTGATCGGTGCGGAGTGCCGATTCTTTCGCGCACCCTGGATGGACCGCGTGGGTCTTCAGGCCGACCCGCTCAGGTACCGCCGACGTATGGGTTGCTGCGCCGCTCGTGGCCGAAGGTGCTCTCGGGTCCGTGCCCGGGGATGAACACGGTGTCGTCGCCGCATGGCCACAGGCGCTCGGTGATGCTGGCGATCAGCGTGTCGTAGT
>JBFGOX010000616.1:0-1690 GCA_041565015.1 Burkholderiaceae bacterium | reverse complement strand
GCGGCTGATCGGCGACGGCTACACGTCGTTCAAGATCTACATGACCTATGACGACCTGAAGCTCGCCGATCGCGAAATCCTCGACGTACTGGAAGTTGCGCGCAGCAACGGCGCGATGGTGATGGTGCATGCAGAGAACGCTGACTGCATCGGCTGGCTGTCGCGGCGGCTGGTCGAATCAGGGCGCGCGGCGCCGAAGTACCACGCTGCCTCGCGGCCGGCGCCGGTCGAGCGCGAGGCCACACATCGCGCGATCACCTTCGCCGAACTGCTCGACGTGCCGATCCTGATCGTGCATGTCTCCGGCGGCGAGGCGATCGAGCAGATCCGCTGGGCGCAGGGCCGCGGGCTGTCGATCTACGCGGAGACCTGCCCACAGTACCTGTTCCTCACCGCCGATCATCTCGACGTCGATGGCTTCAACGGTGCCAAGTGCGTCTGCAGCCCGCCGCCGCGCGATGCGGCCAACCAGCAGAAGGTCTGGGACGGGCTGGCCAACGGCACCTTCCACGTCTTCTCTTCCGACCACGCACCGTTCCGCTACGACGATCCGCAGGGCAAGAAGCTTGGCGGCGGCGAGCCGGCGTTTCCCCACGTTCCCAACGGCATCCCCGGGCTGGAGACGCGACTGCCGCTGCTTTACTCACACGGCGTGAACAGCGGGCGCATCGACCTGCAGCAGTTTGTCGCGCTGACTTCCACCAACCCGGCGCGCATGTACGGGCTTTACCCGCGCAAGGGCACGATCGCCATCGGCGCTGACGCCGACCTCGTCATCTGGGACGACAAGCGCAATGTGAAGATCAGCAACGAAAGCCTGCACCATGCCGTCGACTACACGCCGTACGAAGGCATGCGACTGACCGCCTGGCCCGCGGCGACGCTGTCGCGCGGCGAAGTGGTCTGGGACGACGGCGGCTACCGCGGCCGCGCCGGCCGCGGCCAGTTCCTCAAGTGCGGCCTGCCGGCACCGGCGCGGCCGCGGCCGAAAGACTTCACCTGGCGCACGGCGCTGGGGCTCTGACGACGACGCACGCGATGAACAGATCGGCATCCGCCGCGCCGTCGAACCGGCTGCAAGGCCGAACGGAACTAACTTGCACTGCAGTGCACTTGCCAGGAGGTAGACCCATGAGACTGAAACTCGCAGCAACTGTTGTCGCTTTGGCGGCCCTGACCACGTCGGCGTGGGCGCAGGAAAAGCTGAAGCTGAAGGTGATCGGCCAGCCGCTGGCCACCGGGCTGATCCAGAAGAACAAGGAACAACCGTTCTTCGAGACGCTGGCGGCCAAGACGGGACTGCCGATCGAGGTCGAATACAAGCCGGTCGACACGCTCGGCATCAAGGACACCGAACAACTGCGCGTGATGAAGGCGGGCCTGTTCGAGATGGCCTCGCTGCGCATGTCGCAGAACTCGCGCGACGAGCCGACCATCCTCGGTCTGGACCTGGTCGGACTGAATCCCGACTACGCAACCGGAAAGAAAGTGGCCGATGCGTTCGCGCCGATCCTCGACCAGAGGCTGCAGAAGCAGTTCGGTGTGAAGCTGCTCGGCATCTGGCCGTTCGGACCGCAGGTGCTGTTCTGCAAGCCGCCGATCACCAAGCTCGGCGACGTCAAGGGCCTGAAAGTGCGCGTGTATGACCAGAACCTGGCCAAGTTCGTCGAATCGCTCGGCGGCACGCCGG
>JBFGOX010000615.1:0-1719 GCA_041565015.1 Burkholderiaceae bacterium | reverse complement strand
GGCACCCGGCGCGATGGCGATGGGGATCGTGGCTGAGATGACCGGCAGTCCGCCGACGCAACTCACCCTGGCCGTTCACGACGGCGCCGGGCTAGGCATGAGCCCCACGCACATGGCCGCAACCTCGACCATCGAACTTGGCAGCACGACGCAGTTCGAATTCGAGTCGTACGGCGTTGACCTCGGCTCGCTTCCGTTCACACCGCAGTTCGACGGCGTTAGCCTGCGCAAGGGCCAGCGCGTCGCGGCTTTCAGCAGCAGCGTGCGGCAGGGCGGTGGCATGCACGGCATGATGGGCGGCAGCACGCTCACGGCCAGCAAGGTGCAACTGGTGCAGCAGGCGCTGCGCGGCACGGTGTCCGGCTATACCTCGAACGACAGCCGGGCAAGCTTCACGCTGACCATGCCCGCGGATTCGGCCTTCGCCGTCCTGTCCGGCACCCGCGACGTGATCGTCTATCAGCAGCCGGGCACGAGGACGGTGAATCTGCAATCAGTCGCCAACGGATTCACGCCGATCGTGCGCGGTCTGCTGTTCTACGACGCCGGAACGTTCAGGCTGGTGGCCTCGCGCATCGTCGGCGCGCAGTAAAGAAGAGGACGAGCCCGACCTGCCGCTGCGCCTGCGGCGCGGCGGCAGCTTCACTGACGGGAACGGCGCCGCAGCCCTCTCCGGCGCCTGTTCAGGAATGCAGATGGCGCGGCGCGCGGTCTGCGCCGCCGGCGATGGCGGCGATGATCGGGCAGCGCATGCGGCCCTGCGCATGCTCGCATTCGTGCAGCAAGTGGCGCAGGTGGCCGGCCATCGATTGCAGGTCGGCCAGTCGTTCCTCGATCTGCGCCAGCCGCGCGCCGGCGATCTTGCGCACGGCCGCGCGGTCGCGGCCGTCTTCGAGCGCCAGCAGGCCGGCGATTTCCTGCAGCGTGAAGCCGAGCTGCTGCGCGCGCTTGATGAAGCGGATCCGCGCCACCGTCTGCGGTGGATAGATGCGGTAGGCGCCGGCGCGCTCCTTCGGCGCGCTGAGCAGCTTCATCTTGGTGTAGTGGCGCACGGTTTCCACGCCGACCTCCGCGCTGCGCGCGAGGCGACCGATGGTCAGCGGACGGGAACCCTTGATTGCGGTATCGGTTGGCGTGATTTCCGGCATCGGCGGCTTGACTCTGTGGTTAAGAACAGGGTTGAAGATAACACCTGACAGGCTCGATCGACGAGCACCCGGAGGCGTCATGGCGGTCAATCGTTTTGAGAACAACCCCGCTGCGGTGGGGTCAGAAGAGAACACAAGCGGCAATGCAAGCCAGGACGAGGATCGGCGCCGCCGCTCCGCCTGGATGACCGCGGCCGTGATGCTGGCCGTGGTCGGCGGCGTCTATCTGGTGCAGCAGCACTGGGCCCACCTGGCAGGCAACTGGGTGTACCTGGTGCTGCTCGCCTGCCCGCTGATGCACCTGTTCATGCATCGCGGTCATGGCGGGCACGGCAGAAATCACGCGCGCAATGCTGGCCGCGACGACCGCCGCGGCCCGCCGGGCTGACTGTGCAGCCGCCCGCGCCACGAAGAACCGATCCCTGCGCACGCGATTGAAGCCGCGACCGCGTTGCGCATCACCCGAACCTACGGCAACGATCTGCACCAGGAGAACACGATGCTGGAATTCGAAGTCAAAGACATGATGTGCGACCACTGCGTCTCGTCGATCACCAAGGCGCTGCACAAG
>JBFGOX010000614.1:0-1730 GCA_041565015.1 Burkholderiaceae bacterium | reverse complement strand
CTGGTGGCCGTATCGGCGGCCGCATTCGGCGCGCTGCCGATCTTCGCGCGGCTCGCCTACGCACAGGGCGTCGATCTGATCGGCATTCTAGTGCCGCGCTTTGCCATCGGCGCCGCCTTGCTGGCGCTGATTGCAATCGCGCGCGGCCGGCGCTGGCCACGCGGCCGCACGCTGGTCGCCGCGCTGGCCATGGGCGGCCTCGGCTATACGGGGCAGTCGTTCCTGTACTTCAGCGCCCTGCAATACGCTGACGCGAGCCTGGTGGCACTGCTGCTGTACTCGTTCCCGTTCATCGTCGCAGTGCTCGCCGCGGTGTTCCTGCGCGAGCGTCTCGACGCGCCGCGCATCGTCGCGCTCGTCGCGGCCGGCGCCGGACTGGCGATGACGATCGGCGGCGGGCAGGGCATGCCGCTCGGCATCGTGCTCGGTCTTGGCGCCGCGCTTGTCTACGCCGTCTACATCGTCGTCGGCAGTCAGCTGTTGCGCGAAGTCGATGCCGTCGTCGCCAGCAGCCTGATCTGCGCGGCCGCTGCGTCGTCGTACGGCCTGCTGGCAGTCGGCCGCGGCATGGCCGGCGTGCCGCCTAGCTGGCCGGCCAGCATGGCGGCGTGGCTGCCGGTCATCGCGCTGGCCGTGATCAGCACGGTGCTCGCCATCGGCGCATTCTTTGCCGGATTGCAGCGGCTCGGCGCCACGCTGACTTCGGTGCTGTCGACGCTCGAGCCGGTGGTCAGCGTCGCGCTGGCCGCGCTGGTGCTCGGCGAACACGTCAGCGCATTGCAGGCCTTTGGCGGCGCGGTGATCATCGGCACCGCGATATGGCTGGCGCTCAGGGCGACGCCGGTTCGCTGAGCCGTCAAGCGGGCGCCGGAGTCTTCGGCCGGTATTCACACCAGGTCGCGATCGCGCAATGCCAGCACTCGGGCTTGCGCGCCTTGCACACGTAGCGGCCGTGCAGGATCAGCCAGTGGTGCGCGTCCTTGCGGAACTCGTCGGGAACGAACTTCTCCAGCCGCCGCTCGACCTCGTCGACGTTCCTGCCCGGCGCCAGGCCGGTGCGGTTGGCGACGCGAAAAATGTGTGTGTCCACCGCGATGGTCGCCTCGCCGAAGGCGGTGTTCAGCACCACGTTGGCGGTCTTGCGCCCGACGCCCGGCAGGGCTTCGAGCGCCGCGCGATCGCGCGGCACTTCGCCCGCGTGCTGCGCGAGCAGTATTTGCGCCAGCCGGACGACGTTCTTCGCCTTGGTGCGATAAAGCCCGATCGTCTGGATGTAGGGGATCAGCTTTTCTTCGCCCAGCGCAGCGATCGCCGCCGGCGTGCTGGCCGCTGCGAACAGTCTGCGCGTAGCCAGGTTCACGCTGCGGTCTGTCGCCTGCGCCGACAGCACGACCGCAACCAGCAGTTCGAACGGTGTCCGGTATTCGAGTTCCGTCGTCGGTGCCGGGTTGGCGCTGCGCAGTTGCGCGAAGATCGCCTGGCGCTTGTGCGGATTCACCGTTCGACGCGCGCGGTGGCCTCGCGGCGGCGCGCACGGGCGCGCTCGATCGCGGCCTGCACGACCGCCTTCTTCCGTTCGATGTCAGCGTGCGAAAGGTCGTCACGGCTCTCGAGGTCGTCGAGCTTCGCCAGCGCCTTGGCCGTGAGCCGCTGGTCGCGCTGCTGCTGCTCGTGCGCCAGGCGCGCGTTGCGGGCGGCGAAGGCGGCTCGCGCAGCGTCGGCGTCGGCCT
>JBFGOX010000613.1:0-1733 GCA_041565015.1 Burkholderiaceae bacterium | reverse complement strand
CCAGTGGCACCTGTATTCGCTCGGTTTCCTGCTGGGGCTGTCGGTCTGTCTCGACTCGGACGATCACGTCCGGGTCGACGTGTTCCACGAACGCATGTCGGTAAGGACACAGGCTTGGATAGAGCTCTACGGCCTGCTGCTTCTGTTCTTCCCATTCGTGCTCGTGGTGCTGTTTTTCTCGCTGCCGTTCGTGCACTACTCGTTGTCGATCGCCGAGATCTCCGATGCGCCCGGCGGATTGCCGTATCGCTGGGCGATCAAGGGCATGCTCAGCATCGGCATGCTCCTGCTGCTGATCGCCGGCTTCGGCCGCCTCCTCAGGGTGTCGAGCGCACTGTTCGCCGTGCCGGCGCCGATGGCTGCAAACAGCAATACTCACGATGTCGGTTAACGACGTACTGTCAATATTCATGTTCGTGGCCTTTATCGGCCTGATCATGACGGGTTTTCCGGTCGCCTGGGTCCTCGGCGGTCTTGCAATCGTCTTTACGGCGGTGGCGATCATTCTGGAGATCGACCTCGGCTTCGCGATCGGCGTCGACTGGGCGTACACGTCGCTCACCGTAAACCGCATCTGGGACGTCATGAAAAACTGGGTGCTGGTCGCGCTGCCGATGTTCATCTTCATGGGCCTGATGCTCGAGCGCTCCGGCATCGCCGGCGAGCTGATGAAAAATCTCGTCAAGGTTTTCGGGCGCGTGCGCGGCGGGCTCGCGATTACGATCAGCATCATCGGCATTCTGCTGGCCGCGACGACAGGGATCATCGGCGCGTCCGTCGTGCTGCTCGCCCTGCTCGGCCTGCCGATCATGCTTCGGCATGGCTACCAGAAGGAACTCGCCACCGGCACGATCTGCGCCGTCGGCACGCTCGGCATCCTGATCCCGCCGAGCATCATGCTCGTGCTGATGGCCGACCGGCTGGCGATGCCGGTCGGCGACCTGTTCCTCGGCGCGCTGTTTCCGGGGCTGCTTTTGGGCGGGCTGTACATCGCATATCTTTTGATCTACAGCCATGTCCGCAAAGACGTAGCCCCGGTGCCGAAGGATGCGGCGGCCATCGACGCTGGCGTGATCTTCGGCGTTTTCAAAGCCGTGCTCGCGCCGTTCGCGCTGATTCTGGCGGTGCTCGGCAGCATCTTCCTTGGCATTGCGACGCCGACCGAGGCGGCGGGCGTCGGCGCGTTCGGCGCCCTGCTGCTGGCTTTTCTCAAGCGCCGGCTGACGCTCGACGTGACGCGCGAGGTGCTGCAGCAGACGACGACCACGACGGCCTTTATTTTCGCGATCTTCATCGGGGCCACGGCCTATTCGCTGGTGCTGCGCGGGCTCGGCGGCGACCAGCTGATCGAAAGCGCGCTGTTCGGTCTGCCATTCGGACCGACCGGTATCGTGATCACGATCCTGTTTGTCACGTTTCTGCTCGGCTTCTTCCTCGACTGGATCGAGATCACGCTCATCATCCTGCCGCTGGTCGCGCCCGTTGTCGTCGATCTCGGCTTCAACCTGGTCTGGTTTACCGTGCTTTTCGCGGTATGCCTGCAGACGTCGTTTCTGACGCCTCCGGTCGGCTTCGCGATCTTTTATCTTCGGGGCGTGGCACCCGAGGGCATCGACGTGGCAACGATTTACCGCGGCGTTACGCCGTTCATTTTGCTGCAGCTCTTGGGCCTCGCCGTGATTTTTTTCTGGCAGCCACTGGTGACCTGGCTGCCGGCGCAGGCGTATTAAAGT
>JBFGOX010000612.1:0-1735 GCA_041565015.1 Burkholderiaceae bacterium | reverse complement strand
GCCTCGAGCGTCGGCGGCGAAGCGCTGTTCCGCTCCGGCCGCGTCGGCCCGTTGTTGCCGGGCAGCGAGCACGTCGCGCCGTTCGCCTGCTATCGCTGCCCGTATGGCCACGCGGTCGATGCCGACGGCCAGCCGATGCTCGAACGCTGCCATCTGGCCTGCGCCGCGATGGTGCGTTACGTGCTCGAACGCGAAGGCGACGTCGCCGCGGTGATCGCCGAGCCGGCGCGCGCGGTGCCCTACCTGCCGCCGCCCGGCTACTGGCAGGCGGTGCGCGAAGCCTGCCATGCGCACGGCACGCTGCTGATCTTCGACGAGATCCCGACCGGGCTGGGCAAGACCGGGCGCTTCTTCGCCGCCGAGCACGACGGCGCTGCGCCCGACATCGTCGTGCTCGGCAAGGCGCTCGGCGGCGGCGTGCTGCCGATCGCCGCCTGCATCGCGCGCACCGAGCCGCTGCCGGGAACCGGCGTGAACCGCTCGCCGCCGAGCCTCAACGTCGCCGGCGACTACGCCTTCGGCCATTACACGCACGAGAAGAACCCGGTCACCGCACGCGCGGCGCTGGCCACGCTCGAAGTCATCGAGCGCGAAGGCCTGGTCGACCATGCCGCGCGCGTCGGCAGCCATGCGCTGGTCCGCTTGCAGGAGATGAAACGCCGCCATGCGCTGATCGGCGACGTGCGCGGCCGCGGCCTGCTGCTCGGCATCGAATTGGTCGGCGACCGCGACACGAAAACGCCGGCGAGCGACGCCGCCGAGCGCGTGCTTTACCGCGCGCTGTCGCGCGGCCTGTCGTTCAAGACGACGATGGGCAACGTCCTGACGCTGACGCCGCCGCTGATCATCACCCAGGCGCAGATGGACGGAGCACTCGATATCCTCGACCAGTGCCTTGCCGACGAGGCGCTTGCATGAGTCGCGGCCGCAGAGCCGCGCAGCGATAGCGAACTTGATCGACGGCGGCCCCGTCATCGGCCCGCGCGATCGTCGTCGAACCCGTTCGGCGGCCGGCGCTGTGGCCGCTGCAACGGCCGACCGCCCGCGCGCAGGCTGCGCGGAGCGGCAAGGTCCGTGCTCACGCGGCCGGCCGCAGTTCGGCCTTTTCGATCATTTTGCGGATCTCGATCGGATCATCGGCGCGCAGCACGCGCGCGGCGAGCTTGGCCGCCGTCTTCGTCGACAGCGAGAACAACCGCTCCTTCACCGACAGCACCTGCGACGGATGCATCGAGTACTGGCGCAGGCCCATGCCCAGCAGCAGTTCGGTCAGATCGAGTTCGCCGGCCATCTCGCCGCAGACGGCCACCGGCGTATGCGCCCGCGCGCCGACGCGGATCGTCCGCGCGATCAGGTGCAGCACCGCCGGATGCAGCTGGTCATACAGATGCGCGACGCTGGCGTCCGACCGGTCGATCGCCAGCGTGTACTGGATCAGGTCGTTGGTGCCGAGCGAGAGGAATTTCAGCCTGCGCACGAAGGCCGGCAGCGACAGCGCGGCCGCCGGCACCTCGATCATGCCGCCCACCGGCGCGCGGGCGTCGAATTTCTGCTTGCGATCCTTCAACTGCTCGCGCGCGCGGCCGACGAAGGCGATCGCCTGTTCGACTTCGTGCACGTGCGCCAGCATCGGCACCAGGATGCGGACGGTGCCAACACTTGACGCGCGCAGGATCGCGCGTAGCTGCGTCAGGAACAGTTCCGGATAGGCGAGGCAGTAGCGGATCGCGCGCAG
>JBFGOX010000611.1:0-1743 GCA_041565015.1 Burkholderiaceae bacterium | reverse complement strand
GCCACCAGCGGCAACTGGCAGGAAACCGATTGCGGCTCGGCCGGCGCGCCCGGCAATGGCGAGATCGGCCGCGACTGGATGCGGGACAGCAGTGAGAACTGTGAAAATCCACCCTGAGGGCGCACGCTTCGCGCGCCCGCTGCGCGCGGCGGCGTCGAATCGCGCGACGCTGCTGCTGCTCGTCGTCCAGGCGCTGGCAATCGTGTTCTACTACCGCTCGCCGGCGCCGGCCAGCCTGTGGCTGCTCGCGCTGCCGTCGCTGCTGCTGATCGCCAACTTTCTGCTCGCGCTGGCGATTCGCGGGGTGCTCAGGAAAAGTCCGCCGCTGCTGGTGTTCCACTTCGCGCTGATCGTGATGGTGTTGCTCGCGTTCGTCGGCCAAATGAGCGCATTGCGCGGTACCGTCGAGCTGGCGCAGAACGAAACCTTCGACGGCCGCCTCGAAAACCTGCGCCGGGGGCCGTGGCACCGCTACCGGCTCGGCGAGACACGCTTCACCAACCTCGGCTTCGAGATCCGTTACCAGCCCGGCGTCAAGCGCGACAAGACCGTCAACCGCCTCGCGCTGGCGCATCCTGACGGCACCCGGAGAAGGGTCGAAATCGGCGACCACGTGCCGCTCGTAATCGGCCATTACCGCTTCTATACCTCGCACAACAAGGGCTATGCGCCGATCTTCGAGTGGCGCCCGGCCGGCGGTGCCGCGGCAGTCATCGGCAGCGTGCACCTGCCGGCCTTTCCGGCGCACGAATTCAGCCAGGCGCGCGAGTGGCGGCCGCCGGGCAGCGGCCTCGCAGTCTGGACGCTGCTGCGCATCGAGGACGAGGTGCTGCCGGCCGACCGCGAATTCATGTTTCGAGTGCCGGCGCGCCATCATCTCGTGCTGCGCATCGACGATACGCGCCACGAACTGCGGCCGGGCGATCGCCTGGTGCTGGCGGACGGCGAGCTGGCCTACCTCGGGTTGTCGACCTGGATGGGCTACAAGGTGGATTACGATTGGACCCGGCCGTGGTTGCTGGCGACCGCGTTGATCGGAATTTTCGCGCTGTTCGCGCATTACCTGGCGAGCTTCGCCTGGCCGCGGCGGCGGCGCGTACAAGGCCCGCCCGATCCCGTCGGCGACCCGGGCCATGCCGACAGCGGCAGCGCGGCGCGCTGCGATTGACCTGAATCAGACATTAGTGAGACAGTGTTCGGCAATTGGTGCCGTTCAGTGTATGTTGCACGCTGAACAATTCGGGAGACACCGCCATGATCTCTTTGAAGACGCCGTTTGCGTTCGCGATCTGCCTGCTCGCGATCGGTTCTCCGGCCCGAGCCGACGAGCACGCATTGTTCGCGACCCAGTCGCTGACGCCCGAGATCGCGCTCAAGGCGATGCGCGCCGCGCTCGACAAGTGCCGCGCCGAGGGTTACCAGGTCGCGGTCGCGGTGGTCGACCGCGCGGGCAACCTGCAGGCGCTGGTACGCGACCGTTACGCCGGCGCGCACACGCCCGACACCGCCCGGCGCAAGGCCTGGACGGCGACCAGCTTCCGCACCAACACGACCGAACTCGCCGAATTGACGCAGCCGGGCAACCCCCAGTCGGGGATTCGCCATATCGGCGGCGCGCTGATGCTCGGCGGCGGCGTGCTGATCGAGGCCGGCGGGTCGCTGGTCGGCGCGATCGGCGTGTCCGGCGCGCCCGGCGGCGAGCTCGACGACCTGTGCGCGCTTGCCGGGATCGAAGCGATCGAG
>JBFGOX010000610.1:0-1743 GCA_041565015.1 Burkholderiaceae bacterium | reverse complement strand
GCGCCCGGCATCATCGACCAGGCGCCGCAGCGCGGCCAGCGACGTCGCCTCACCGGCGCGCGTGACACGCAGCACCAGCGGCTGCTCCAGGTTGACGCTGCCGGCCAGCACCGGCGCACCGTCGTGCTTTTCGATCGGCGTCGCCTCGCCGGTCAGCCATGCCTGCGACACCGACGAGGTGCCCTGCACGATCACGCCGTCGGCAGGAACGCTCTCGCCGACGGGAACCAGCACATGATCGTGGACCGCCAGTTGCTCGGCGGGAATCGACTCGGTCGCCAGCGACGCCGGGAAGCCGCGCAGCCGCCTCGCCGTCAGCCGCGAGCGGCGCTGGGCGGCATCGAGATGTCCGCGCGCGACCTGGAGCGCGCGCGCCTGCAGCCAGCGAACGCCGAGCACCAGCGCAACGAACATCGTGATCGAATCGAAATACACGGGCCCGTGCGCGGTAATCGTGTTCCACGCGCTGGCAACGAACGCCGCCGACAGTCCGAGCAGGATCGGCAGGTCCATGCCAATCGGCCCGGCGCGCAGCTGGCTCGTGGCCGCGCGCAGTATGGGCGCGGCACAGAACAGCATCACCGGGACCGTCAGCACCAGCTGCGCCACGCGCAGCAGCTGTTCGATGTTGGCCGGAATGTCGCCCGGCGCCGCAACGTAGGCCGGCACCGCGAGCATCATCACCTGCATCATCATCAGCCAGGCGAGCAGCACGCGCAGCAGCTCGACCCGATGGCGGCGCTTCTCGCTCGATGCGCCCACGTCGGTGCGATAGCCTGCGCGCTCGATCTCCCGCTTCAGTCCCGCCACGTCGGTGCGCTTCGGGTCGAAGCCGAGATAGGCGCGCTGCGCCGTGAAGTCCACGTGCGCGGCGACGACCCCCGGCACGCGGCGCAGGCGATGCTCGATCAGCAGCGCGCAGGCCGCGCAGACCATGCCGCGAATCTCGATCTGCGCCCGCGCGGCGGTGGAAACCTCGCGGCTTGCCGGCCCCTGCGCGAGCGACGCTTCGAGCGCGACGCGGTCGGCATCGCTGGCGCGCGCCAGGTGCAATTGCTCGGCGATGAACGCACAGCCGAGGCAGCAGAAGTCCTGCTTGTGCCCGCCGATCGCGCGGCTGACGATCCTCAGACCGGCCAGCGAATCGCCGCAATGCGCGCAGGACGCATCGGGCCCGCCGTCGGCGGCGCCCGGCTGCTTGGCCTTGCGAATGACAGGAGCGGCGGACATACGAGCCTGTCTACGAAGCGTACACAACGACGAGGCCGAATGCGCGCGGCGCTGCAAGGCGCGCCGGGCGCCGCTTGGCGCACTTGCTCCGCCAGCACATCGCCGCCGTCCGCAAGGCGCCAACTGGCCGCGAATTCAGGCGAAACCGGCACCGATCAGATCGAGGCGATCCGTACAAAGCGCATCGACGCCCCAGCCGAAGATCTCCCGCGCGCGTTCGGGGTCATTGACCGTGTAGCAGAACAGCCAGTAGCCGGCGTCCTTGACAGCGCGCGCCTGCTCACGCGTCAGGTGCCGATGACTGGTGTGCAGCGATACGCAGCCGAGCGCCTCGAGTTCCGTTTGCCAGTTGGCCGGCACTTTGTCGAGCAGGTAGCCGCGCGGCAGGTCCGGCGCCGTCATGCGCGCCGCCTCGAGTGCGTCGCGCGCGAACGACGACAACAACGGCACGCGCGGCGATACCGCTTCCGCGCGATCGCCCCCCCGGACCACACCATCCGCGTAAAGGCGGGC
>JBFGOX010000609.1:0-1758 GCA_041565015.1 Burkholderiaceae bacterium | reverse complement strand
CAGCGCGCCGAGCGTGGCGAAGGCGCCCATCGCGCTGCCCAGTTGCATGCCCAGCAGCCCGGCTCCGGCCAGCAGCGCCAGCATGGCGCCAACCGCAGCGCCGCCCGATAT
The DNA here is from genome assembly GCA_041565015.1 of Burkholderiaceae bacterium. Taxonomy (GTDB): domain Bacteria; phylum Pseudomonadota; class Gammaproteobacteria; order Burkholderiales; family Burkholderiaceae_F; genus JADJWR01. Next base: position 1,647 of record JBFGOX010000609.1, on the reverse strand, counting down.
GCCCAGTACATAGGCGTCGGCCAGGGGATTTCGCAACAGCGCCTGCAGCAGGCCGCCGGCGAGCGCGAGCAGGCCGCCGGCGGCAAATGCCGACAGCGCGCGCGGCAGCCGCAACTGCCACAGCACCGCCGCCAGCGACGCATTCCCGTCGGCGCTGTAAAAGGCGGCCGACAGTACGCCGGAGACGCTGCCGCTGGCCAGAGCGAAGGCGAAGCTCGCCAGCGCCGCCAGTGCCAGCGCCGCCAGCACGCGATGCTGACGAACGTCCGGCATCACAGCCGGATCCTCACGCCGGCGAACACGGTGCGCGGCTGCGTGTTGTAGCCGTCCACGAGCGCGTAATCGGCGTCGAACAGGTTCTCGACGCGCAGGTCGAACTGCAGGGCGTCGGAGGAACGCCAGGACAGCGCTGCCCGAGCCACCGTATACGGCGCCAGCCGCTTGCGCACGAAAGTGTTGATGTCGCTGTCGTAACGCGCCGCGCTGCGGCTGGCCTCGAACAAGCCGTCGAAGCGGCCGTGGCTGCGCGAAACCGCCAGATGAAGTGCGTACGGCGCGCGCCTGAGCAGCCGCTCGCCGGTGTCGCGATCGCGGGCGCGGTTCAGGCTCGCATCGGCCTGCAGCCGCCAGCCGTGCAGACGGGCCACGGCCATCAGTTCGACGCCGTCGGCATCGGCACGCGCGACATTGCGCGCCTGGCCGCTCGCCGGATCGAAGACGATCAGATCGCGGGTACGGTTGCGGAAGACGGCCGCCCGCAGCCACGTGTCGCCGGCGCTGTAGCGCAGCGCCAGTTCGCCACTGCGCGCGTGTTCCGGCGCCAGCGCGCGGTTGCCAAAGAACGGGAAGTACAGATCGTTGAAGCTCGGCGCGCGGAAACTCGTCGCCAGTTGAACCGACGCCCGCCAGCGCGGCGACAGATCGTGCCCGTAGGCCACCAGCCCGGTCGTGGCGCCGCCGACGTCGGAATACTGGTCATGGCGCACGTTCACCTGCACCTGCTGGCGGCCTGCCCGTGCGACGACGCCAAACTGGCCGGAATCCACGTGCCGCGAGAACCGGGTCAGCGCGCCGCCAAGCGTCGGGTCGTAGGCGGTCGAGGCGCCGCGCTGCTGCAAATGCTCGTAGACGAGCGTGGCCGTGACGCGCTCGCCAACGCGCAGCTCGTTGGCGAACGCGGCGCTGCGGTTGCGCGCCTCGAATTCGCCGTTGTTGAACGAAAACGGATCGCTCGCGCGATTGCGCGTGTCGTCGCTGACCTGCGCCAGCGTCAGCCGGGTGCGCCAGCGCTCGGCCGGTGCGGCGCGGGCGCTGAGCTGCATTGCCCGCTGGCGCGAATGCTCGGCATGCGTGGTGCTCGGACCGTCGGCGGTGCTGTCGAAATCGGTCTCGTTGCGGCTGCTCCACAGGGCGGCGTCGAGTTCGATCGAAGCCACCGTAGCGGAGGCGCGCAACGCGGCACTACGGTTGCGGTTGCCATCGATGTCCGGATTGGCGCCGGCGGCAAACGGCCCCGGAACCACCTGTGCCGCATCGATCGCCGAAAACCGGGCGCTGCTGCGGGCCGCGGTCGTCAGCGCAATCGAACCGCGTTCGAACCGCTGGGCCAGATGAATGCTGCCAGCGCGCGCGTCGCCGCCGCCGGCT
>JBFGOX010000608.1:0-1762 GCA_041565015.1 Burkholderiaceae bacterium | reverse complement strand
CTGCACGACATGGGCGGCAATGTGTGGGAATGGGTCGACGAGCCGCGCGGCGCCAGCGGCGAGGCCGAGCGGCGCACGCGCGGCGGCTCGTGGTGGTACGGTCAGGCGCAGATGCGCGCCGATCACCTGCAGAGCAAACCCGGCAACACCACGGTCGTTTACATCGGCTTTCGCTGTCTGCGCCAGCCGTGATGCCGCCGCTTCGCAATCATGAACGCGACGAGTCACCTTGGCATCAGCAGATGATCGCTGTTGCGTTTGCCTTGTCCGTTTTCCCCGCGCAGGCGGAGATCCAGTTACTTTGTCGCGCAAGCCGTCGGGTGCCCGCCTGCGCGGCAGCGACGCGTGAGGCATGACTCTCGCCAATCGGTTTCGCAAGCCTCGATAGGCCCAGATGCGCATCCTGATGACCGGCGCCACCGGCCTGATCGGCCGCGAACTGGGCAAGCAGCTCGCCGCACGTGGCGACACGCTGGTCTGCCTGGTGCGCGATGTCGACGCGGCGCGGCGCCGGCTGCCGTTTCCGGCCGCCTGCCACGACTGGGATCACACGCGCGCGGTGCCGAAAGAGGCGATGCGCGGCGTCGACGCCGTCATCAACCTGGCCGGCGAGCCCGTGGCCGACGCGCGCTGGAGCGCGCGGAAGAAGGCGCTGATCCTTGACTCGCGCGTCGAATCGACGCGGCGGCTGGTCAGCGCGGTGATCGAGCACGGCCGGCGGGTGAAAGTCTTCGTGCAGGGCTCGGCGAGCGGTTACTACGGCGATCGCGGCGACGAGCGCTTGACCGCCGAAAGCCGCAAGGGCGACGGCTTTCTCGCCGACGTGGTCGAGCAATGGGAAGCGGCGCTTGGCCCGCTGCGCAAACGTCGCCGCAGGCTGCGTTTGCCGGTGGTGCGCACCGGCATCGTGTTGGCGCGCGAAGGCGGTGCGCTTGCCGAGATGCTGCCGATGTTTCGGCTGTCCGCCGCCGGCCGGCTGGGCAGCGGCCGTCAGTGGCTGAGCTGGATTCATCTGGATGACATCGTCGGCCTGTTCGTCCATGCGCTGGATTCGGCCGCCACCGGGCTGCTCGAAGGCGTGGCGCCGCAGCCGGTCACCAACGCCAAATTCACCAGCGAGCTTGCGGGTGCGCTTGGGGTGATCGAAAACGTGCCGGCGCCCGCGCTTGCCATCCAGCTGCTGTTCGGCGAACGTGCCGACATCATGTTCGACAGCGCGCGCGTCGAACCGGTTGCGACGCTGGCCAGCGGCTTCCAGTTCCGTTTCAAGCAGGTACAGGACGCGCTTGCGGATCTGCTGACGCCGCTGCGCGGCGGCACGTTCCAGCGCGCTTGGGAGCAATGGGTGCCGCGGGCGCCGGAGACGCTGTGGCCCTTCTTCTGCGATGCGCACAACCTCGAGTCGATCACGCCGTCGTTCCTGAACTTCCGCGTGCTGGGACAGTCGAGCGGCGAAATTGCCGAGGGCACGCTGATCGACTATGGCCTGCGGCTCGACGGCATTCCTGTCCGCTGGCAAAGCCGCATCGAAGCGTGGGACCCGCCGCGCGCCTTCGTCGACACGCAGGTGAAGGGGCCGTACCGGCTGTGGCATCACAGGCACGAGTTCGTGCCGATGGGCACGGGCACCTTGATGCGCGACACCGTGCGTTACCAGTTGCCGGCAGGATGGCTCGGCACACTCGCGGCCGGTCGGAAGGTCGCTTCGTACGTGCAGCGGATCTTCGACTATCGGGCGCAGAAGATCGACGAGATGTTCGGG
>JBFGOX010000607.1:0-1765 GCA_041565015.1 Burkholderiaceae bacterium | reverse complement strand
TGCTGGCGCTGGGCGACCGCTGGCTCGAGGTGCGGCAAACGGCGCGCTTTCCGTTGCGGCTCGACGATGCGTACTTCCAACGCCTGACCCGCGTCCTGCGCGGCACGCCTGCATCGGTACAGGTCGTGCCCTACAGCTTCCAGCTGTCGCCGCAGGCCACGCTGGGACTGAACAATCTGTTCACGCACACCCTCGGCGCACGCACAAGCATCCGCATCGCCCCCAGCGTCGCCTTCGGCGATGAGGACCAGGCCGACGCGGGCGCACTCGCTGGCAGCGCAACGGTACTCGTACCGCTGTTCGCCCTGACGGCGACGCCTGAGTATGAAAACCACGGCGTCTTCATCGACCGGCTGGCCAAGGTCGCGGGCCGCGACGTCCAGTTCGTCGCCCTTGTCGACGAATCGGGCTTCCGCCGCCAGTTCGGAGACAACAGCCGTCGCGGCGAGCGGCAAAGCCTCTGGCGCAAGCTGCTTGAAGACCGCAAATGTGCGGCAATCTTCATCGACCTGGAACAACCCGATCTGGCCGCGGCCGAAGCGTCACTGCAGGCCGCGCTCGACGCTGCAGGCAGCCGACGGCCATGAACGCGGAGGCCGCTCAGCGCATCGCGTTGTCGCTGGTGTCGCACACCAACGTCGGCAAGACGACGCTCGCTCGCACGCTGCTCGGCCGCGATGTCGGCACCGTTCGCGACGAGCCACACGTGACCGATGCCGCCGAACGCTTTCCGATGGTCGAAACGCCGCAGGGCGACGTGCTCGAACTGTGGGACACGCCGGGCTTCGGCGACAGCGTGCGGCTGGTGCGACGGCTGTCGCAGGGCGCGAGCCCGATGGGCTGGTTCCTCAGCGAGGTCTGGGACCGGTTTCGCGACAAGCCGTTCTGGTCGACGCAGCAGGCGGTCCGCAACGTGCGCGAACATGCCGACGTCGTGCTCTATCTCGTCAACGCGGCCGAAAGTCCGGCCGACGCGGGCTACGTGGGCCCCGAGATGCAGGTGCTGGCGCTGATCGGCAAGCCGGTGCTGGTTCTGCTGAACCAGATGGGCCCGCCGCGCTCGCCGCACGAAGAGGCGGAGCAGTTGCAACAGTGGCGTTCGCATCTGTCCCGGCACGGCAACGTGCACGCCGTGCTGGCGCTCGACGCCTTCGCCCGTTGCTGGGTGCAGGAGGTCGCACTGCTGCGCGCGGTGGCCGCCGCATTGCCAGAACAGAAACGGACCGCCTTCGAGCGCCTGCGCGGTGCGTGGCAGGAGCGTCGCGAGGCCACGTTCGCGCAGGCGATGCAGCTGATTGCGCAGCGGCTGGCGCGTGCCGCGATCGATCGCGAGCCCGTGGTCGACGCCGGCCTGCGCGGCAAACTGCGCGATCTCGGCGTCGCCCTCGGTCTCGGACGCGAGGGCGAGGCCACGCCGAAGCAGCTTGCGATGCAGGCGCTGGCGGCGCGGCTCGACGCCGACATCCGCGCCAGCACGGACCGCCTGATCGCGCTGCATGAACTGGGCGGCCATGCGCGCGAGGAAATCCTCACGCGGCTTGCCGAGCACTTTGCCGTGCGCGAGCGCGTCAGCGAAGGCAAGGCGGCGCTGCTCGGCGGCGTGGTCACCGGCGCGCTGGCGGGGCTGAAAGCCGATCTCGCCACCGGCGGCATGACGTTCGGCGCCGGCCTGCTCACCGGTGGGGCACTGGGCGCGCTCGGTGCGGCAGGTCTGGCCAAGGGTTACAACCTGATCCGCGGCACCGATCAGACGATGGTCGCGTGG
>JBFGOX010000606.1:0-1775 GCA_041565015.1 Burkholderiaceae bacterium | reverse complement strand
CTGCGCGCGGCGCGCTTCGTCGCGAACAAGCCGCGCGGCCTGTTCGACATGCATGACGTGCTCGGGCTGAAATAGGCCCATGGCGGGATCGTCACTCGGCATCGCGCACTACTGGGCGCAGGCCGACGGCGTGATCCGGAGCACGGCCTGGCTGCTACTGGCGATGTCGGTGGCCAGCTGGTTCCTGATCCTGTGGAAGGGCTGGGCCTGGTTGCGGGTTCGCCGCGCGGCGCGCGCGCTCGAGCACTTCTGGGCCGCGCGCTCGATGGACGAGGCGATCGCCGCCTTCCGGCCGGTCGATGCCGAACGGCTGTTCGTACCGCTGGCCGCGTCGGCGCAGCAGGCCGCCTCGCGCCGGTTCGACGAGGCGAGCATGGCGGCGCGCACCGACCGCTCGGAGCTGATCACACGCGCGCTGCGCCAGCGCATCAACGAAGCGGCGGCCAGGCTCGAATCCGGGCAGACGCTGCTCGCCTCGGTAGGCGCCACGGCGCCGTTCGTGGGGCTGTTCGGCACCGTCTGGGGCATCTATCACGCGCTGACCGGCATCGCCGCCAGCGGAACGATTGCCATCGAGAAGGTCGCCGGCCCCGTCGGCGAAGCGCTGCTGATGACCGCGTTCGGGCTGGCGGTGGCCGTGCCGGCAGTGCTCGGCTACAACGCGTTCACGCGCGTCAATCGCAAGCTGCTGGCCGAACTCGACGGCTTCGCGCACGACCTGCATGCCTACCTGACCGTAGGCGCACGACCCGGCGAAGGTTCCTGAACCGATGAGCTTCGGCGGCTTCGAACGCGGCCGTGCGGCGTCCACACCGATGGCCGAGATCAATGTCACGCCGCTCGTGGACGTGATGCTGGTGCTGCTGGTCATCTTCATCATCGCCGCGCCGCTGCTGGCCCGCGCGTTGAAGCTCGATCTGCCGCAGGCCGATGCCCCGCCCGCCGCCGCGCAAGCACAGACGATCCAGTTGAGACTCGATGCCGCGGGCAGTCTGCACTGGAATGCGCGGCCGATCAGCGCCGAGGAGCTGGCGTCAGGCCTGGCGGCCGCCGCGCGCGAATCACCACAACCCGAACTGCACCTCGGCGCCGACAAGGCGGTGCGTTACGAGCATGTCGCCGCCGTGCTTGCCGCGGCCCAGAAGGCCGGCCTGGCCCGAATCGGCTTCGTCACGGAACCGCCAACGGCGCCAAGAGGTGCGACGCCCTAGTGTCCTGGCCGCCGCGGCGCTGACGCTGGCGGCGAACGTCGCCGTCGCCGAGATCCGCGTCACCGATGACGCCGGCAGCGTGATCGTGCTGGCGCAGCCGGCGCAGCGCATCGTCAGCCTGGCGCCGCATCTGACCGAACAGCTGTTCGCCATCGGCGCCGGCGACCGCATCGTCGCCACCACCGAGTTCGCCGACTACCCACCGGCGGCGCAGTCGCTGCCGCGCGCGGGCCGCGCGCACAGCGTCGACCTCGAGCGCGTCGCCGCGGCTCGGCCTGACCTGATCGTCATCTGGGGCAGCGGCTTTCCGCCGGCGACGCAGGCCGCGCTGCGCCGGCTGGGCGTACCGCTGTACGTGGACGAACCGGCCACCCTAGACGGCATCGCCAGATCCTTGCTGCAGCTGGGCCAGCTGACCGCGGCCACCGAAGCGCCAAGCGTGGCGGCCCGGTACCGCGCCGAGATCGCGCGCCTGCGCGAGATCAGCGTCTTTTATCAGATCTGGCCGCAGCCACTGATGACGCTCGGCGGCCGGCACGTGCTCAGCGAAGCGCTGCGCGTCTG
>JBFGOX010000605.1:0-1777 GCA_041565015.1 Burkholderiaceae bacterium | reverse complement strand
GCCACTGCCGCCGAAGCTGTTTTCGCACAACGACCAGCAATCGGTCTGGCAGTCTTCTCAGCCCGAAGGCAGCACCGTCGGCTGGGGCGGCCGCTTCGGCGACCTGCTCGCGTCTGCCAACACAATGCCGACCTTCACCGCGGTCAGCATCAGCGGCGCCGCGGTGTTCCTGTCGGGCCAGCAGATCCTGCAGTACCAGGTCGGCAGCAACGGCCCGGTTTCGATCCGCGCGCTGTCGGGCAACCCCTTCGGGTCGAGCGCGGCAGCGGCGACACTGCGCCAGCTGCTGACCGCGAGCTACCCGAACGTGTTCGAGAAGGAACTCGCGCGCGTGACGACACGTTCGATCGACGCCAGTGCGTCGCTTGGCGCCGCGCTCGCGGCTGCGCCGCCGCTGGCCACGACCTTCGACCCCGCCAACTCGCTGGCCCAGCAACTGCGCATGGTCGCGCAGATAATCTCGGTTCGGCAGACGCTCGGCGCGAAGCGGCAGGTCTTCTTCGTCAGCATCGGCGGTTTCGACACGCACGACGGCCAGCTGAACACGCAGCCCGGCCTGCATGGGGCATTGGCCGGCGCCGTCGATTCGTTCTATCGCGCGACGCTCGAACTCGGCGTGGCCAATAACGTGACCACGTTCACCGCGTCGGACTTCGGCCGCACGCTGACCAGCAACGGCGACGGCTCCGATCACGGCTGGGGCGCGCATCACTTCGTCGTCGGCGGCGCGGTGCGCGGTGGCAGCATTTACGGCCAGTTCCCCGTCGTTGCGCTGAACACCGACGACGATGTCGGCTCCGGCCGCCTGTTGCCGGGCATGGCGGTGGTCCAGTACGCGGCCACGCTGGCGCGCTGGTTCGGCGTGGCCGACGGCAGCATGGCCGACGCGCTGCCGCTGATCGCCAATTTCAGCAGCCGCGACGTCGGTTTCATGGCCTGAGGCGGGCACCGCCCTGAACGGCCGCTCGATGAGCGGCCGATATACTCGCGTCGAACTTTGCGCCGTTGAGCGAATTCGATGCAGGAAAAGTACGATCCCCAAGAGGTGGAAGCCGCCGCGCAGGCGCATTGGCGCGACATCGACGCCTATCGCGCGGTCGAGCACGCCAGAAACGCCGCGGGCAAGCCGAAACCGAAGTTTTATGTCTGCTCGATGCTGCCGTATCCGAGCGGCAAGCTGCACATGGGCCATGTGCGCAACTACACGCTGAACGACGTGATGTACCGCGTGCTGCGCATGCGCGGGTTCAACGTGATGACGCCGATGGGCTGGGACGCCTTCGGGCTGCCGGCCGAGAACGCCGCCATCGAGAAGAAGGTCGCGCCGGCCAAGTGGACCTACGGCAACATCGCCGACATGAAGGCGCAGATGCAGCCGCTGGGCCTCGCTTTCGACTGGTCGCGCGAACTCGCCACCTGCACGCCCGACTACTACAAGTGGAACCAGTGGCTGTTCCTGAAGATGCTCGAAAAAGGCATCGCCTATCGCAAGACGCAGGTGGTCAACTGGGATCCGGTCGACCAGACGGTGCTGGCCAACGAGCAGGTGATCGACGGCCGCGGCTGGCGCTCGAACGCGATCGTCGAGCGGCGCGAGATTCCCGGTTATTACCTCAGCATCACCCAGTACGCCGAGGAACTGCTCGCCAGCCTCGAGCGACTCGACGGCTGGCCGCCGCAGGTCCGCGCGATGCAGGAAAACTGGATCGGCAAGAGCGTCGGGGTGAACTTCGGTCTTCCCTACGAGATCGACGGCGAAAAGAAACTGCTGCGCGTG
>JBFGOX010000604.1:0-1779 GCA_041565015.1 Burkholderiaceae bacterium | reverse complement strand
GAGCGCGGCGCGTGGAAGGATGCGGCGACCCTGCCGTTGAACGTCGCCGCCGAGTACCCGTTCTGGAGCAAGTACCCGCACGCGGAGGCGGTCAACGCCTACGCGCGCGGCGTCGGCGCCGCAATGATCGGCGATGTCACAGCCGCGGGTGTCGAGGCGGCGCGGCTCGGCATGCTGCGCGACGACGCGGCGGCGGCGAAGTTCGGCTACTGGGTCGAGCAGATCGACATCCAGTCCGAAGTGGTCCAGGCGCTGGCGATGATTGCGTCCGGTCAGCAGATCGAAGGTCTGGCCCGCCTGCGCAAGGCCGCCGAGCGCGAAGACGCCACCGAAAAGCAGGTTGTCACCCCCGGGCCGGTCGCGCCAGCGCGCGAACTGCTCGCGTACGCGCTGCTCGGCGGCGGCGCGGCGGCCGAAGCACTGCGCGAGTTCGAAACGGTCATGACCAAGGAGCCGAATCGCTATCGCACGCTGGCCGGTGCCGCGCGGGCTGCACGCCAGGCATCAGTGCACGACAAGGCACGCAGCTATGCCGCGCGATTGCTCGATCTGGCTGCCGGCGCCGATAGCGTGCGCGTTGAACTGGCCGATGCCAAGAGCTACCTTGGCCGTTGAGACCGTCGTGGCCGCACGGCCGTTCGGCCGGCTTCGTGAACTGGCCACCGTCGTCTGCGTCTGGACGGCGGCGGCCCGTTTGCAGTAACCCCCTGCCGTTGCCGGCTGATTTAGCGCGTGCTCGCGCGGTGGCCGCCACCAGCCTTGGGGTTCGCCTGCTGGTGGGCAGGCGCTTCGAGACGGCGCAGCGCCAGTTCGAGGCGGCGCTGCAACGCGACGAAACGCCGGCCGAGGCGCACAACAGCTTCGCCTACAGCCTGCGCATGCCCGGCAACGAACATTGGGGCGTGAGCCTTGCCGCACGATGACCGCGCGCTGCGATTGAAACCCGAGCCGGCGCGAATGCGGATGCATCGCGGCGCACTGCCACACCGGATGGGCAAGGCTGCCCGTGCGCGCCGGCCACGAACGGCTGAGGCGCATCGATGCAACGCTGACGGCGCCGCTCGACGCGATATTCCGGGGCCTGGCACTCGAGGAACTGCACGGCGTGAGCCGGCAGGCACACTAGTAGCGCAACGCGGTTACCGAGTGTAGTGGGCGCGGCGCGCTTCGCGGCGCCTAGGCTGCGAACTGCAGCGCCGCCAGCCGCGCGTACAGGCCGCCGCGGCCGCTCAGCTGCGCGTGCGTGCCGGCGTCGACGATGCGCCCGTGGTCGAGCACGAAAATGCGATCGACGCGCTGCACGGTTGCCAGCCGGTGCGCGATGACGATCGTCGTGCGACCCTGCATCGCTACCTGCAGCGCGGCCTGCACCGCGCGTTCGCTTTCGGCGTCGAGCGCGGACGTGGCCTCGTCGAGCAGCAGCAGCGGCGCGTTCTTCAGCATTGCGCGCGCGATCGCCACCCGCTGCCGCTGCCCGCCCGATAGCCGCAGGCCGCGCTCGCCGACGAAAGTGGCGTAGCCATCCGGCAGCTTGCGGACGAACTCGGCGACGAAGGCTGCGCGCGCCGCGGCCAGTGCCTCGTCGTCGCTGGCATCCGCCCGCCCGTAGCGGATGTTTTCCAGCACCGTGCCGGAAAAGATCACCGGTTCCTGCGGCACGACGGCGATGCGCGCGCGCAGGTCGGCCAGCCGCAGCGCGCGCAGCTCGATCCCGTTGACCGTCAGGCGGCCCGCGTCGATGTCGTAGAAGCGCTGCAGCAACTGGAAGATCGTCGTCTT
>JBFGOX010000603.1:0-1794 GCA_041565015.1 Burkholderiaceae bacterium | reverse complement strand
CGCCTGCCACAGCACGCCGCGGACGATGTAATTGGCAATGTCGTGCACGCGCCCATCGCCGAGTTGCGAATCGCGCAGCCGGCTGACCGCGTCGTATTCGTAAAGTCCCTGCTGCGCCTTGGTGGTCGACTTGATGTGCCAGGCGAGCAGCGGCAGGCCGAGCGCGCGCGCGACTTCCTCAGCCAGCATCGTCTTGCCGGTGCCGGGCTCGCCCTTGATGAGCAGCGGCCGCTGCAGCGTCAGTGCGGCGTTGACCGCCAGTTTCAGGTCATCGGTGGCGACGTAGGTGTCAGTGCCATTGAAACGGCTCGAAGCGTCGGTGCGGGACATGGGGCTCTCTGGACGGTGACCGCAGCCAGTATAAGGAGGCGGTGCCAAGCGACGGGCAGCGCAGGCGGTCGGTTGGACCGGGGGCAGATCGATCGTTAGAATCCGCGCCTTTCAAGCAGCGGTTGCGCCATTGCCGGCGTCTTCTCCTGACGCCTCCGGCAAACACCATTCAGGACCTCCACGCAATGAAGCGAATCTTGTTCGGGCTGGCTGCCGCCGCCGCAACGGCGGCGTACGCGCAGCCGGTTCTCGCCGCTGGCAATGCGAAAGCGGCCGAGGCCCATGTGTCGATGTGCATCGGCTGCCATTCGATTCCCGGCTACCAGGCGTCGTTTCCGCGCGTGTACCGGGTACCGAAGATCGGCGGCCAGTCGGCCGGCTACATCGAAGCGGCGCTGCGCGCCTATGCCAAGGGCGAACGCAGCCATCCGACGATGGACGGCATCGCCAAGACGCTGACCGACGAGCAGATCGCCGATATCGCGGCCTACTACGCCGAGCGCGGCGCGCCGACGAAATGAGCGGAGCGAACCCGATGAACAAACGCGTTTTTCTGCTGGCGTTCGCCGCCGTCTTCGCCCACGGCGCATCGGCGGCCGATGCCGCTGCCGGCGCCAAGATCGCGGATGCCCAGTGTGCGGCCTGCCATGGGAAGGACGGCAAGACGCCGACCGATCCGAGCTATCCGATGCTCGCCGGTCAGTACGCCGATTACCTGCTCAAGGCGCTGAACGACTATCACACCGGTGCGCGCAAGAACGCGATCATGGGCGCGATCGCCAAGCCGCTGAGCAAGCGCGACATGCAGAACCTGGCTGCGTACTACGCATCGCTGCCCGGTCCGCTGACCCACCGCAAGTAGCAGCGGCAGGCCGGCCCGCCTGCTCAGCTGCCGGCACGTCGTCGCAGGCAGTCGAGATAGGCGGCGTTGATCGCTGCCGCGTCAGCGGGCGCCGTGCTGCGCTGTGCATTCCACACGACTTCGCCCAGGCATTCCATCGCTTCGTGCGCGGCCGCATGCACATCGCCTGCGCGCGCCGTCAGGCGGCCGAAGGCGGCGACAATGCCGGGCGGCTGGTCGATCGCCAGCTGTTCTTCCAGCGCCAGGTGCATCGACAAATGCAGGAACGGATTGCCCTGTCCCCGTTCGATGCTGAATTCACCGGCCAGCGCGCCGGCCTCGTCGGCGAGCAGCGCGTGGTATTCGGGATGAACGACGATCCACTTCAGCGCCGTGGCTTCGATCGGCTCGACGATGCTGCCGTCGTTGTGTTTGCGCCAGGCCTCGCAGAAGAACCGGCGCACGTCGTCGCGTGAAGGCGTGAACATCAGGCATCCGTCATGAACGATTCTCGGCCGTCCACCGCCGGCCCAGCGCAGACCGACCAGGACGACGCGCGTGCAGCGGCCGCGGGCAATACCGGCGGCGGATCCGCCGCCCAACTGACCGGTGCGCTGCTGGTG
>JBFGOX010000602.1:0-1797 GCA_041565015.1 Burkholderiaceae bacterium | reverse complement strand
GGATCATCCGTTCGACGGGCTAAAGTTTTCGGCAACAGCGAATTGATTCGAAAGCGATTCACGTGCGTCAGCGCCCACTCGCACAGGCGAGCACGTTTCGATCGAATGGATGGCAACAGCGAGCGCGCGCTGACCCTGGGTGAGTCAGGGACAGCGATCAGCGCTAACGGGGGTTACCGATCGTCGGAAAACGAACGGCGGTCGGCGATCAGATGGTCACGTGCGCGCAATGGCAGCCGCCGTGTGCGCGATCGAGCGACTAAACAGCGCGCCGGCAAGTAGCACGCGGACGAATCGGTCAGCCGTGCCCGATCACCGGGTGCGGCTGATACGGCGCGGCGAGCCGCGCCAGTTCATCGGCCGACAGCTTGATCGCGAGCGCATCGAGCGCCTGCTGCAGTTGTTCCGCCTTGCTGAAGCCGATGATCGGGCTGGTGACGGCGGGCTGGTGCAGCAGCCACGCGTAGGCGAGCGCGGCGTTCGAGACGTTCTTTTCCCGCGCCAGGTCCGTGACGGCGTCGACAACCGCGAAATCGGCATCGCGGTAATAGAACTTCTGCGCGATCTCGTCGGTGGCGGCGCGCGACGTGGCGCCTTCTTTCCTGTCGGTTGATCCCGCTTCGCCGGGCTTGCGGTTGCCGGCGAGAAAACCGCGCGCCAGCGGGCTCCACGGGATCAGGCCCACACCGGTCGCACGGCAGTAGGGATTCATCTCGCGCTCTTCCTCGCGATAGACGAGGTTGTAGTGGTTCTGCATCGAGACGAATTTCGTCCAGCCGCGTTTCTCCGCCACGTGCTGCATCGAAACGAATTGCCAGGCGAACATGCTTGAGGCGCCGATGTAGCGGACCTTGCCGCTGCGGACGACGTCGTGCAGCGCCTCCATCGTTTCCTCGATCGGGGTGGCGTAGTCGAAGCGGTGGATCTGGTACAGGTCGACGTAATCCATGCCCAGCCGCTGCAGGCTGGCATCGATCGCCGCGAAGATCCGCTTGCGCGACAGGCCACTGGTGTTCGGCTTGGGCTGGAACTTCGGCCCCGGCGCATTGCCGCCCTGGAAAGCGAGATCGACCGGATAGTGCACCTTGGTGGCGACCACGACCTCGTCGCGATGACAGAACTCGCGCACGAACTTGCCGGTCAGCTCTTCGGAGACGCCAGCCGAATACATGTCGGCGGTGTCGAAGAAATTGATGCCGGCCTCGATCGCCGCGCGCACCAGCGGCCTTGATGCGACTTCGTCGAGCACCCACGGCCGCCACTTCGGCGTGCCGTAGGTCATCATGCCCAGCGCAAAACGCGAGACCTTCAGGCCGGTACGGCCAAGATTGACGTACTGCATGGGGGCGCTCCCTGTCGGTCGACTTGCTTTGCGCCGATCGTAATGGAAGCGCCGCGCGAGCGGCCGGGCCGCGCTACATGCCGAGCAGGCGCCCGATGCGGGCGATGTAGTCGCCGGTCTTGATGGCGTCGTCGATCAGTTCGTCGCTTGCCGCGTGCAGCTTTTCGCGCAGGCCGGCCAGGCCGCCGTGCACGTCCTGCAGCCGCGCCGAGGCCAGCGTCGTACGCAGTTGTTCGACGTCGGCCCGCAGGTGGTCGAGATCGCCCTGCCCACTCTTGAGCTGCGCGAGGTCCTGTTCGAGCGCATCGACCAGGCGCGTGGCCTCTTCGAGGTCGATCGGTTGCCGGGGCTTGTCGGTGCGGTCAGTCATCCGTTCATTCCGCCACTGATACGGCGCCAGCTTAGCGCGCCTAGGCGACTGTACGGCAGCCCGTCGCGAGCCGCCCTTGCCGGTC
>JBFGOX010000601.1:0-1810 GCA_041565015.1 Burkholderiaceae bacterium | reverse complement strand
GTGCGTCCGGTGCCGATCGCCCACACCGGCTCATAGGCGACAGCCGCTTGCGCCAACTGCTCAGCCGAGCACAGCGACAACAAGGCAGCCACTTGAGCCGCGACCACATCGAGCGTGCGTCCGGCGTCGCGTTCGGCAAGCGTTTCGCCGACGCAGGCGATCGGCTTCAGTCCCAGCGCGATCGCGCGCGCCGCCTTCTGCGCGACCCGTTCGTTGCTTTCACCGTACAGCGCACGCCGCTCCGAATGGCCAACAATGACCCAGCGGCAGCCGATATCGAGCAGCATCTCACCGGCAATCTCGCCCGTGTAGGCGCCAGGCGGCTGTTCGCAAAGATTCTGTGCGCCGAGTTGCGCAGTCGATCCGGCCAGTCCGGCGCCGACCTGCGGCAGGTAGACGAACGGGGCACAGATTACGACGTCGCACGGCGCCGAGTTGCTTCGCCATGTTGCCAGCCACTGCGCATTGGCGGCGCTCGAGCCGTTCATCTTCCAGTTGGCTGCTACAAGTTTCCGGCGCACCGCTTTCTCCACTCAAGTTTTCGTCTTCAGTCAGGCACTGGCGACCGGCGCCGCCACCTGCTGCGCGCGTTCGTCGGCGACCAGCACGATCTTGCCGATGTGCTCGCTCGATTCCATCAGCGCGTGCGCGGCGGCCGCTTCGACCAGCGGAAAGCTGCGGTAAACGACCGGCTTCACACGGCCGGTTTCCAGCAAAGGCCAGACGACAGAGCGCAATCTGCGCGCGATGGCACCCTTGAATTCGACCGGGCGCGGGCGCAGCGTCGAGCCCGTGATGACCAGTCGCCGGCGCAGCACCGCATTCAGATCGATCGTCGCCTTGGCGCCACCCAGCAGCGCGATGATGACCAGGCGGCCGTCGTCGGCCAGGCACTGCATCTCGCGCGGCACATAGTCGCCGGCGACCATGTCGAGAATCACATCGACGCCGCGACCGCCGGTGAATTCCTTCACCACAGCGACGAAATCCTCGCTGCGATAGTTGATCGCGCGCGCCGCGCCGAGCGACTCGCAGGCGCGGCATTTCTCCGCCGAGCCCGCGGTGACCAGCACCGGGTTGCCGAGCGCATGCGCCAGCTGGATCGCAGTGACGCCGATGCCGCTCGAGCCACCCTGCACCAGCAGCACTTCGCCCGGCGCCAGCCTGCCGCGGTCGAAGACGTTGCTCCAGACGGTGAAGAAGGTTTCAGGCAACCCCGCCGCCTGCACGAAAGTCAGGCCCCTGGGTACCGGCAGCACCTGCGGCGTCGGCGCCACGCAGAATTCCGCATAGCCGCCGCCGGCCACCAGCGCGCAGACGGCATCGCCGATGCGAAAGCCGGTGCCCTCGAGATCACCACCCTCGATCACACCGGCGACTTCGAGTCCCGGCAGATCGGAGGCGCCGGGCGGCGGCGCGTATGCGCCCTTGCGCTGCAAGACGTCAGGT
This sequence comes from Burkholderiaceae bacterium, assembly GCA_041565015.1. Lineage (GTDB taxonomy): Bacteria > Pseudomonadota > Gammaproteobacteria > Burkholderiales > Burkholderiaceae_F > JADJWR01. Next base: position 361 of record JBFGOX010000601.1, on the reverse strand, counting down.
CGGTTGACACCGGCGGCGAAGACGCGGATCAGCGCCTCGCCGGCACCGGCGCCGGGCACAGGCCGCGTTGCCGGGCGCAGGACTTCCGGCGCACCGGGCTGGGAGATTTCGATCGCGTTCATGGCTGCTGCCGCACGCTGGCGCCGACGCCCCGTCGTGCGTTCCTCCGATGACTACTGCTGCGCCCCACCGGCGTCGGCAGCGGCGGCCTTCATCGACAGTCGCACGCGGCCCTTCTCGTCGGCCTCGATTACCTTGACCTTGACCGCCTGGCCTTCCTTCAGATAATCGGACACCTGGTTCACGCGCTCGGCGGCAATCTGCGAGATGTGCAGCAGCCCGTCGCGGCCCGGCAGGATCT
>JBFGOX010000600.1:0-1823 GCA_041565015.1 Burkholderiaceae bacterium | reverse complement strand
CGCGCCATGCCAGGCCAAGCGCAGCACCGCACATCGGCGTCGCTGCGCCTCGAGTGGCCTCTGTTCGCGGAGCCGGCGCGGGCCAACGTCGAGGTGCAGCAGCAACTGCAGTCGGCGCGCGAGTTCGATCGCGAACAGATTCGGCTGGACATCGTGCTCGACACCGCCAGCACCTATCTTGCCGTTCTGCGCAACAAGACCAACACGCGGATCCAGAAAGACAACTTGCGGCTGACGCGCTCGAACCTCGATCTGGCGCAGGCGCGCCGCCGAATCGGCACTGCCGGCCCGAGCGAGGTCTACCGCTGGCAAAGCGAGGTCGCCATCGCGCAGCGCAGCGTCGTCGAAGCGCAGGCCGCGATCCGAGTGGCCGAAATCGCGCTGAACTCGCTGCTGCATCGGCCGCTCGAAGAAGCCGTCAACACCGTCGAAATCGGGCTCGACGAGCCGGTGCTGATCTCCAGCCAGCGGCGCCTGTATGCGCTGATCGACAATCCGGCGAGCTTCCGCGTGTTTCGCGACTTCGTCGTACTCGATGGAGTATCGGCGGTGCCCGAACTGCGCCGGATCGACGCGCTGATCGGCGCCCAGCAGCGGCGGCTCGAGTCCGCGCGCCTCGCCTATTCGCGGCCAACCGTGAGCCTGGTGGCCAGCCGCGGCGACACGCTGGCGCGCGGCGGCGCGCGCGGCCCGGCGCTGACAGGCCTGAACGACCACGACACGACGATCGCGCTGCAGGTGACCTTCCCGCTGTTTACCGGCGGCGCGCGCGACGCGGAGCAGGCCAAGGCCTATGACGAACTGACCGGGCTGCATGTGCAGCGCCAGGCCGTCGCCGAGCGCATCGAGGGCCGTACACGCGCCGCCCTTCATACGGCGCGCAGCGCGCTGACAGCGATCCGCCTGTCGCGCGATGCTGCCAATGCCGCGCAGGCCAATCTCGACGTGGTTCGAGACGCCTATTCGCGCGGCACCGTATCGATCCTCGATCTGCTCGACGCGCAGAACGCGGCGCTGGTGGCCGAGCTTCGCGCCGCCACCGGCGTGTACGACTTCCTGCGCAGCCTGATGGAGGTGGAACGGTCGGCAGCGCGCTTCGATTTCTTCCTCACGCCACAGGACCAGGCCGAATGGTTCACGCGCCTGGAACGCTACTTCCGCGAGCGCGGTATGGCCGTGCCGCCCCAGTGAGAGGAGGCCGCTACGAAACTCAACATTCGATGGAAGACGGTCACGCTGACCGCACTCGCGATCGCAGCGACCGTGGCCGCCATGTTCGCGTGGCAGGCCCTGCAGCCGCCCGGCCTGCCCGAAGACATTGCTTTCGGCAATGGCCGGCTCGAAGCCACCGAAGTCGACGTCACCACCAAGTTCGCCGGCCGCCTGGCCGAGGTCGCCGTGCGCGAGGGCGACGACGTCGAAGCCGGCCAAGTACTGGCGCGTCTGGACGTGCGCGAGTTGGAGGCCGAACTGCGGCAGGCGCAGGCGCTGGTCAAGCAGGCGCGCAAGCAGCGCGCCGCCTCTGCCGCGGTGATCGCGCAGCGCGCCAGCGAGGTGGTGCTGGCGGAGAAGAATCTGGCGCGGGCGCGCGAACTGTACGAAAACCGGAACATCCCGATCGAGCAGCTGCAACGCAGTGAAACGGCTGTGCAGGCCGCGCGCGCGGTGCGTGCCGCCGCCGAGGCCGACCTGGCCACCGCCGAAGCGGCGATCGAGGCAGCGGCCGCAAGGGCCGAGTCGGTGCGCACCCGCATCGACGACAGCGTGCTGACCAGCCCGCTCGCCGGCCGCGTGCTGTACCGGCTGGCCGAGCCCGGCGAGGT
>JBFGOX010000599.1:0-1824 GCA_041565015.1 Burkholderiaceae bacterium | reverse complement strand
GTGCACCACCTCGCCAGGCGCACGCGCTGCCATGCGTTCGGCGTTTTCGTCCCGCCGACGCGCGGGTTGCGCTCGCAACGCCCGCCAGCCGAACCGATCCAGGCCGCGGGCAGCAACACATTACGCCGCGCCGGTCACGCAGGTCCACGGCCTACAGAGTCGCGCTGAACGGTCGACCGCATAATTGTGGACGTCCCGCTGCTCGCAAGGAGGCCAGATAATGAACACAGAACGCCCGGTCATCGTCGTGCTCGACGACTACGAGCGCGCGTTGCGTCGGCTGGCCGACTGGTCCGAGATCGATCAGGTGGCTGACGTGCGCGTTTTTCACGAACCGCTGCGCGGCGACGTGCTGCACGCGGCAATGGTGCAGGCCGACGCGATCGTGCTGATGCGCGATCGCACGCCGCTGGCCGCCCCGCTGATCGAGCGCCTGTCGAAGCTGCGGCTGGTCGTGTTCACCGGCACGCGCAACGCGGCGCTCGACGCGGCGGCGCTCGACGCGCGCGGCGTTGCCGTTTGCCATACCGACTGGGGCCCCTCGAAGGACACGACCTGCGAACTGACCTGGGCGCTGATCCTCGCCGCCGTCAAGCGGCTCGAGGCTCATCTACGCCTGATGCGCGACGGCGACTGGCGCGACAGCGGCGCACTGGCCACCATGCTCGCCGGCCAGCGCCTCGGGCTGATCGGGCTCGGCGAGATCGGCGGCCGCGTGGCGCGCGTCGGCAACGCCTTCGGCATGAAGGTCGTGGCGTGGAGCCCGCACCTGACCGCGGAACGCGCGGCGGCCAGGGGCGCCGTCGCCGTCTCGCTCGACGAACTGCTGGCCACCTCGAAAGTCGTCAGCCTGCATCTGGTGCCGGCGGTGGATACGCGCCACCTGCTCAATGCCGAGCGCCTGGCCGCGATGCGCGACGACGCGCTGCTGGTCAACACGTCGCGCGCGGCGCTGGTCGACATGGCCGCGCTGACGCATGCGCTGAACGAGGGACGACCGGCGATGGCAGCGCTCGACGTCTTCGATGAAGAACCGTTGACGGCCGACCATCCGCTGCGGCGCATGCACAACGTCGTGCTGACGCCGCACCTGGGCTTTGTTGCCGAGCCGGTGTTCGAGCGGTTCGCCGCCGGCGTCGTCGAGTGCCTGCACGCCTGGCTACACGGCAAGCCCTTGGTTCGCGTCCTGCAGGCTTGAATCGACGGTCTATTTCAGCCCGAAGGCGCGGTCGAGCGAGAGCGCGCCACCGCCGCGGCCGATCAGATAAAGCATCAACCCGGCCCAGATCAGGTGTGTCGGCCACGCATCCGGATAGACGAAGATCTGGATCACCGCCGTCATGCCGAGCAACGCCAGCGCGGACAGGCGCGTGAACAGTCCGAGCGCCAGCAGGATCGGGAACAGATGCTCGGCGTAAGTGGCCATGTACGCGGCCACGTCCGGCGGCAGCACCGGCACCTTGTACTCCTCGGCAAACAGGAACAGCGCGCCGTCGGACACCGACAGCAGCCCGTCGACCTTGGTGCGGCCGGACAGGAAGAACACGGAGGCCACGCCGAAGCGCGCCGCCAGCGCCAGCAGCGAATGACTGATCAGGCGCTCGAGCAATCCGGCAATGCCGTTCCAGGCGCCGCGCAGGCCGGACGATGGTCCACCCGATGACGTGGCGATCGTGTTCATCTGCGCTCCTCCTTGGCCTGAGCGGGCAAATCCAGTTGCGCGAAGGCGCCGGATGACAGCAGTGTCGCCGTCATCTGCGTGAGATCGACACTGCCTTCGACCTCGGTGGCCGCCTGTATCGCCTCGGTCAGGGGGCGGCCGAC
>JBFGOX010000598.1:0-1830 GCA_041565015.1 Burkholderiaceae bacterium | reverse complement strand
GCGCGACGCAGCCAGCTCGCGCGCGGCCAGCACGACGCCTGCGTCGGCCAGGGCGCCAGCCACCGACATTTCCTTGAACGACGACACGGCCCGCAGTTCGCCGCGCACGGCGTAGACGACGCCCGTCACGGTGACCATCAGCGCGGCTACCATCCAGAGCACGGCAACCAGTGCCAGGCCCTCTTGTCGCGCGTTGGCCGTCGGGGCTGCAGCAAAGGACAGTCGCGACCCGGTGCGCTCGCCACCGGTGGATCCGGTCATCGGCAGCGACTTCCCCCTGGCAAGATGCGATTGCATGGTCAGAACGGGCCGATCGTCGTGCCGGAGGTCAACCCGCCGCCGCGCGCGACCGTTCCCGGCCCGACCACGGGAATCGTACTGACGACGATTTGCGGCCAAGGCCGCCCGCTGCCGAGCACGCTGAGCCCGATCCGTTTCGGGAGCCGATCGGTATGGGACCAATCGGCAACCCATTCCTCGCCCGAACGCAGATCGTCCTGGTAGCGGAAGCCGACCTCACCGACGTCACTGGCCATCACGCGCGAACGCACGTTGGCCGGATCCAGCGCGGCGTCGAAGCCGGAGACATACGGCGCGAACTCCAGTACCAACGCCGCCGACTCGCCCGCGGTGGCCTGCCGCAGGAAAAGGCGGAATCGATAAAGCCCGCCGGCGCCGTGGCGGGCCGGCATTACGCCGATCCATTGCATCGCATCCGCGCGACCGGCGAAATCGATCTGCCGCGGCGAACCCGGCGCACCGGATTTCGCGCGCGGCGAAACGGTGCCGAGGATCGTTCGCAGGAAATTTGCGGTGACGCGCAAGTCTTCGTCGCTGCGAACACGATCGTCGATGCGCGCTTCGGTCTGCGCAAACGATCGCATCGCGGTCAGCAGCCCGAGCATCACCAGCGAAAGCAGGGCAACCGCCACCAGCAGTTCGACCAGCGTGAAACCGCGCCTGCGACCCGCGGGTTTCATCGGGGTGCCGCCTCCGCCCGATCTGCAAGCTGCGGCCGCAGCGTGACGAGCGAGAAATTCCGTTCCTTAGCGCCGTCGACCCAGGCCACGTCGACCTGCACCCGGTGCAACGGCAGTTCGCGGCTATCGCCAAGCGCATAGGGCGCGCTGGCCACCGACCAGCGAAAGCCTTCCCATACCCCGGCGTCCTGCCAGCCTTCGGCGGGCACGGCCTCGCGCAGCTGCAGCACGGATTCGCCGATGATCACGGCCTGGCTGTAGCGCGACACGTCGCCGACCGTGCGCGCACTGCCGCCGATGGCCCGGTACAGCATGCCCAGCGCCATCGCCATGATCGCGAGAGCCACCAGAAGCTCGAGCAGCGAGAAGCCTTGGCTCGAATTGCGTCGGGCTCGATTCATTGTGCCAACCCTTCCAGCGCCACGCGCCCGTCGAGCCAGTCGGTGCGCAGCCGCACGCCGCCTCCCGACTCGCGCTCGATCTCGAGACTGCCACCGGTCGCATTGCCGCCTGGAAAGAACCTGATCCGCGCCACCTCATTGGCGAATTCCTTCTCCGCCACCGTCGCCCGCACGATCAGTCCTTCAGGAAGCGCACGAACCGGCTGCCCCTCGACGCCGTAGCGACGCTCGGCGAGATCGACATTGAACGCGACCGGCCGGCCGGTCGACACCGCAGCGTGTCGTGCGGCCGCAAGGCCGGCGGCCATCGTTCTGACCGTGTCCCGATAATCGGCCGACTGCTTGTATCGATGCAACGCCGCCGGCGCAACGGCAAGCAGCGTGCCTGCAATGGCAAGCACGACCAGCAGTTCAATCAGCGAAAAACCGCGCCCTCTGAACATGAGATG
>JBFGOX010000597.1:0-1837 GCA_041565015.1 Burkholderiaceae bacterium | reverse complement strand
CAGCGCCATGTCGTAGTCCTCGAGGAACACCGCGCGTGCGCCAACGTCGGCGCGACGGGAAAATGCCGTCCACTGGGCGATGTAATCCTTGCCGATCTCGTCGTGCGGATGCGACTTGCCGGCGACGATGATCTGCACCGGCCGCGCCGGATCGTTCAGCAGCCGCACCAGTCGATCGGCATCGCGCAGCAGGAAGCTGGGGCGCTTGTATTCGGTGAAGCGGCGCGCGAAGCCGAGCGTCAGCACGTTCGGATCGAGCACGTCGTTCGCGCGCGCCAGAGCAGGCTGATCGGCGCCCCGCTGCGCAAGCTGGTTGCGTAACCGGCTGCGCGCGTAGTTGACCAGGTCGCGGCGTGCCGCGGCGCGCATGTCCCAGATGCGCTCGTCGGGCAGTTCGGCGATCGCCTGGCCGAGCGCCTGCGTCTCGCCGAGCCAGCGCGCCTTGCCGCATGCCGTCGTCCACAGCTGGTCGGCATGCGCGGAGTCCCACGTCGGCATGTGCACGCCGTTGGTCACGTGCCCGATCGGCACTTCGCGCCGGGGCCAGCGCGGGAACAAAGGCTGGAAGATGCGCCGGCTCACCTCGCCGTGCAGCCGGCTCACGCCGTTGATTCGCGCGCAGGTGCGCGTGGCCAGGAACGCCATGTTGAAAGGCTCGGTCGAGTCGGCGTGCAGGCGGCCGAGCGCCAGCAGGTGCTCGGCGGGCAGGCCGAGCTCACCGGCGTAATCGCGGCCGTACTGGGCCAGAAGGTCGATCGGGAAAGTGTCGAACGCGGCCGCCACCGGCGTGTGGGTGGTGAAGATGTTGCCGGCACGCGTCGCCCACAGGGCTTCCCAGAAGCCAACCCGGTGCGCGCGCATGAACGCGCGCGCGCGCTCGAGCGTGACCAGCGCAGCATGCCCTTCGTTCAGGTGGCACACCGACGGCGTCTTGCCCAGAAGCTCGAGCAGTCGCCAGCCGCCGATGCCGAGCGCGATCTCCTGCGTCAGGCGGTTTTCCTTGCCGCCGCCGTAAAGCTGGCCGGTGATGCCGCGATCGGCCGGGCTGTTCAGCGGATCATTCGAATCGAGCAGATAAAGCGGCACGCGGCCGATCTGCGCCTTCCACACCGCCAGCCGCAGGGTCCGGCCGGGCAGGTCGACCGGAACGATCAGCCGTCCGCCGTCGTTGTCGCGCACGGCACTGATCGGCAGCGTGTGCGGCAGGTTGGCCGGGTACAGCTCGATCTGCCGTCCGTGCGCGTCGACCATCTGCCGGAAGTAGCCCTCCTGGTACAGCAGCCCGATGCCGATGATCGGCACGCCGAGATCGCTGGCCGTCTTCAGATGGTCGCCGGCGAGCACGCCGAGGCCGCCTGAGTAGATCGGCAGGGTCTCGGTGACACCGAATTCCATGCTGAAGTAGGCGATCGGTCCCGTGAATCCCGGCGGACAGACGTCCTCCCACAGCGTGCGCGCGTTCAGGTACTCGTCGCGCGCCCGCTCTGCGCGCTGCAGTTCGTTGACGAAGCGTCCGTCAACGGCCAGCGACTGAAGGCGGCGCGGCGACACATTCTGCAGGACCAGCCAGGGATTGCGCGTGCGCTGCCACAGCGCATCGTCGAGCATCGCCCACAGCACATCGGTGCCGTGGTGCCAGGTCCAGCGCAAGTCGAGGATCAGTTCGCCGAGAACAGCAATCGACTCGGGCAGGTCGCGCAGCAGTGGATGCGTCATGCGGATCTCCCCCTTCGTCCGACAGCCGGCGAAGCACGCTTCGCCGCGATTGTTGTTCAGGCGAATACGCGGTGCGCCAGCGCCGGCAGGCTGGCGCGGACGCGCGCAATGCGCGCGGTGT
>JBFGOX010000596.1:0-1841 GCA_041565015.1 Burkholderiaceae bacterium | reverse complement strand
CGGTGACGTGGATCGGCCATGCCACCGCACTGGTGCAGATCGGCCGTACCAACGTGCTGACCGATCCGCATTTTTCCGAGCGCGCCTCGCCGGTGCAGTGGGCCGGGCCGAAGCGTTGGCAGCCGCCCGCCGTGCGGCTGGAGGAACTGCCGCGCATCGATGTGGTGCTGATCTCGCATAACCACTACGACCACCTCGACGAGAACTCGGTGCGGGCGCTCAATGCGCAGAAGGGCGGGCCGCCGCTGTTCGTCGTGCCGCTCGGACTCGAGCGCTGGCTCGCGTCGGTGGGAGTCACCCACGTGCGTGCGCTGGATTGGTGGGACGCGGCCAAGGTCAAGGACGTGACCGTGCATCTGACTCCGGTGCAACACTGGAGCCGCCGCACGTTCGCCGATACGAACACGACCTTGTGGGGCGGCTTCGTCGTCGAGGGTGAAAGCCGCGGCAAGCTCCGGCGCGTGTTCTTCGCCGGTGACACCGGTTATTCGAAACGGCACTTCAACGACATCGGCAGCCGCTTCGGAGGTGTCGATCTTGCGCTGATTCCGATCGGTGCCTACGAGCCGCGCTGGTTCATGAGTGCACAGCACGTGAACCCGGAAGAGGCGGTGCAGATTCACCGCGACCTGCATGCCAAGCTGTCGATCGGCATTCACTGGGGCACGTTTCAGCTGACCGACGAACCGCTCGATCAGCCGGTCGCCGACCTGGCGGCCGCTCGCAGCCGGCACGGGCTGAGCGAGCGCGAGTTCATCACCCTGCGGCACGGCGAAACGCTGCGGCTCGACCCGTTCGACAAGCCCTAGCGGGCCGGCGCGGCGCAACCGCCTCGCCGCGCTTGCGTCGGCGGGCATGTCCCGCTCCTAGAATCGTGGCCCGATGTCTGCTGCCGCACAGCCCACGCCGACGGCAACGCCCACTGCCTGGGCGCCGCTGCGCCATGCCACTTTCCGCATGCTGTGGTTGACATGGCTGGCCTCGAACCTGTGCATGTGGATGAACGACGTCGCGGCCGCGTGGCTGATGACGACGCTGACCACCTCGCCGGTGCTGATCGCGCTGGTTCAGTCCGCTTCGACGCTGCCGGTGTTCCTGTTCGGCCTGCCGCTCGGTGCGGCGGCGGACATTCTCGACCGGCGGCGGATGTTCCTGTTCACCCAGTTCTGGGTCGCCGCCAATGCGACGATCGCGGCCGTCGCGCTTTTCAGCGGCTGGATGTCGGCGCCGTTGCTGCTCGCCCTGACCTTCGGCAACGGCATCGGCCTGGCGCTGCGCTGGCCGGTGTATTCGGCGATCGTGCCCGAGCAGGTGCCGCGGCGCGAACTGCCGTCGGCGATCGCGCTGAACGGCATCGCGATGAACATCTCGCGCGTGATCGGGCCGGTCATTGCCGGGGCGCTGATCGCCAGTTTCGGCAGCGGCTACGTCTTCGTCCTGAACGCGACGTTGTCGCTCGCTGCCGGCATCCTGATCCTGCGCTGGCGTGCCGAGCGCACGCAGAGCGTGCTGCCCGGCGAACGGTTCGTTGGCGCGATCCGCATCGGCTTCCAGTACGTGGCGCAGTCGCGCGTGATGCGCGTGGTGTTGGCACGGGTGGCGATCTTCTTCCTGCAGTCCACGCCGCTGCTGGCGCTGCTGCCGCTGGTCGCGCGCGGCATGCGCGACGGCGGTGCCTGGACCTATACGCTGCTGCTCGCCTCGCTCGGCGTCGGTGCGGTGTCGGCGGCGTTCTTCCTGCCGCGGCTGCGCGTGCTGGTTTCGCGCGACCGGCTGATGCGCGACGGCACGCTGCTGCAGGCGGCGGCGATGATCGCGGTCGGCTTCGCGCCTGCGCTGTG
>JBFGOX010000595.1:0-1849 GCA_041565015.1 Burkholderiaceae bacterium | reverse complement strand
GTGGTGCTGCAGCGCGTCCACCAGCTGCAGCTTGTTGGCCGGGCTGGTGCGCGCGAACACGTGGCAGTTTTCGACCGCGGCGGTCAGTTCCGCGGCGCTCATCGCGTCGATGTCCTGCCCGGTGATCACGCGGGAGCCGTCCAGGCCGAGCTCGGTGCCGATCGCGGTCGCGGTGACCGGATTGTCGCCGGTGATCATCATCACGCGGATGCCGGCGGCGTGGCATATCTCGATGCTGGCGATCGCCTCCTTGCGCGGCGGGTCGCTGATGCCGACCAGGCCGACCAACTGCAGGCCGCTCTCGATCTCGCGGTGGCCGAGCACCTCGGGCTTGTGCGCGAGTGGTTTCTGCGCCAGCGCGATCACGCGCATGCCGCGCCGGGCGAAGTCGTCGGTGGCCTGTCGCCAGCGCTCGACGGCCAGCGGCTCGGGGCCGTCAGCGCCGAGCTGGCTCTCGGCGAAGGCCAGCAGGCGTTCCGGCGCGCCCTTGACCATCGCGGCGATCTCGCCGCCGGGGCCGTGGTGCAGCGTCGCCATGTAGCGCTTGTCGCTTTCGAACGGCAGGATGTCGAGTCGCGGCCAGTCGTGGCGCAGCTGTCCCGCGGCGAGCCCGTGTTTCATCGCCAGCACCAGCAGCGCGCCCTCGGTGGGATCGCCGTGCAGGATCCAGTCGCCGTCTTCGTGCTCGATGCCGGCGTCGTTGCACAGCATCGCGATCACGCAGGCCCGGGTGAGGCAGGGGTCGTGCTCGGCCAGTACGCGCTCCCCGCCCTCGGCCAGCTCGATCGCGCCCTCGGGCCGGTACCCCTCGCCGCTGACCCGGTAGCGGCCGCGCGCGGTGAACGCCTCGCGCGCGGTCATCGCGTTCTCGGTCAGCGTGCCGGTCTTGTCGGAGCAGATCACGTCCACCGAGCCCAGCACCTCGACCGAGGGCAGGCGGCGCACCAGCGCGCGCTGGCCGGCCATGCGCTGCACGCCGATGGCGAGCGCGATCGTGACGATCGCCGGCAGGCCTTCCGGGATGGCCGACACGGCGATGCCGGTGGCCGCGCGGAACATGTCGCCGAGACCGTAGGCGTGCAGCGCGATGCCGAGCAGCATGGTCAGCGCGGAGACCGCGATGATGCCGACGGTTAGCTGGTGGGCGAAGCGCGCCAGCTGCCGCTGCAGCGGCGTCGGCGACAGCTCGACCTGGCCGACCAGCGTGCTGATTTCGCCGATCTGCGTGGCCAGCCCGGTACGCGCGACGATGCCGCGGGCGATCCCGTAGGTGACCAGCGTGCCCATGTAAGCCATGTTGCGGCGCTCGGCCAGCGGAGTGGCCGCGTCCAGCGCCTCGGTGCGCTTGCTGACCGCCTGCGCCTCGCCGGTCAGCGCCGATTCGTCGCAGTGCAGGTCCTTGCCGTAGAACAGCCGGATGTCGGCCGGCACGCGGTCGCCGGCCTGCAGCATGACGACGTCGCCGGGGACCAGCTCGCGGCTGTCGATGGATTCCATCACGCCGTTGCGGATGACCAGGCAGCTCGACCGCGTCATCGACATGATCGCGCGCAGCGCGTCCTCGGCCTTGCCCTCCTGGATGAAACCGACGATCGCGTTGATGACGACCACGCCCATGATGACGCCGCTGTCGACGTAGTGCTGGAGCAGGGCGCTGAGCAGGCCGGCGGCGATCAGCACGTAGATCAGCACGTTGTGGAATTGCGCCAGGAAGCGCTTCCAGGCGGGCCGCGGCGGTGCCGGCGGCAGGCTGTTTTCGCCCAGTTCGCGGCGGCGCTCGGCGGCGGCCTCGTCGCTCAACCCCTGCTCGGCGGTACCGAGCGAAGTGAAGGCTTCGGCGACTTCGAGC
>JBFGOX010000594.1:0-1867 GCA_041565015.1 Burkholderiaceae bacterium | reverse complement strand
GCTGCGCACGCCGCGAAATCGGGAAGTCGTACGCCCGAACGCGTGCGCGTATACGAGAAGATCAAGCCAGGGATCTGGACTTACAACGGCGTCTTTCATCTCGTCGACGCCTGGATCGAGCAGGATGAGGCTCGTACGGTCTGTAAATTCAAACTTGTCGCGGTGGAAGGCGAAGACGACTTGGCCCAGCCGGTTCGCCTCGACGCCACCCGACGCCGAGTCATTCCGACCCGCGTCAAACTCGAAGTGTGGCAACGTGACGGCGGAAAGTGCGCCATGTGCGGCGCCACCGACGAGCTTCATTTCGACCACATACTTCCTTTTTCCAAGGGCGGCACTTCGCTAACTGCCGCGAACGTACAACTGCTCTGCGCGCGTCATAACCTGGCCAAGAGAGACGATATTCAATGAGGTCAGCGCAGGGTCTGCTAGTCAGTGACGTCCGGGGCGGACGACTGTGCTTGCCGCCTAGAACGGTTGAAACTTCAACACCCAGCTCATCGTGAACGACCAGCCGCCCACTTCGCCGCCGCCGGTTCGCAACCTGGAGTTCAAGGCGGCGCTGCTGCTGGTTCTGCTCGTGACACTGCTGGTCGGCTCGGCGCTGTACGTGATGTACGCGCGTGGCGTGTTCGAGGCCACGCAGCGCCTGGTGCTGATCGCCGATGACTCGGAAGGCGTGCAGGTCGGCATGGACATGACCTTTTCCGGTTTTCCGATCGGCCGCGTGCGCCGCATCGAGCTCGGCGAAGACGGCACCGCCCGCATCCTGATCGATGTACCGAAAAAGGACGCGCACTGGCTGCGCGAGTCGAGCGTCTTCACGCTCGTGCGCAGCCTGGTCGGCGGCACGGCCATCCGTGCCTATAGCGGCATCCTCAGCGACCCGCCGTTGCCAGACGGCGCCGAGCGCAAGGTGCTGGAGGGCGACGCCACCGCCGAGATCCCGCGGCTGATGTCCGCCGTGCGCGACCTGCTGCAGAACCTGACCGCATTGAGCAGATCCGACGCGGCGCTCAGCCAAACGCTCGGCAACATGCAGGCGGTGACCGAGCGGTTGAAAGGCCGCCACGGTGCACTCGGTGTGCTGCTCGGCAACGACGATGATGCCAGGAAGCTCATCGCCGCGCTCGACCGGACCAACGCGCTGCTGGCCCGTGTCGACCGCGTGGCCGCCAAGGTCGACGGCCTGGTGACCAAGGCCGACGGCATCGTGACGAAGGCCGACGTTCAGGTCTTCGGCCCCGACGGCGTGATGCCCGAGACGCGGGCGGCGATCGTGCAGCTGAATGCGATGCTCGGCGATGCGCGCAACACGTTGAAGAAAGCCGACGCGCTGCTGCTCGAGGCGCAGGGCGTGGCCGCGAATGCGCGCGTGGCCACCACCGACCTCGGCACGCTGCGCGCCGAGGTCGAATCGAGCCTGCGCAAGGTCGAGAGCCTCGTCAACGAGATCAACCGCAAATGGCCGTTCGCACGCGACACGGAGTTGAAGCTGCGATGAGTGGCGCTGCCCGTCATCTTCGTGGACTGGCCGTCGTTGCGGCGGCCATCGTCGCCGGCTGCGCCAGCGGCCCGCCGCCGCCGGACTGGCAGATGAACGCGCGGCAGGCGATCGACAATGCGTTGACTGCCTACCTCGAAGGCAAACCGCGTGTCGAGGCGGCCGAGTTCGCCCGCGCGCGCAGCGAGGTCGCGCGTACCGGCCGCATCGACCTGCTCGCCCGGGTTGAACTGATGCGCTGTGCCGCCCGCGTGGCGAGCCTGGTGTTCGAAGCCTGCGAAGGATTCGAGAAGCTAAGGCTCGACGCGCCGCCGCCGGAACGAGCCTATGCCGACTATCTGGCCGCGCGCGTGCAGCCGAGGG
>JBFGOX010000593.1:0-1885 GCA_041565015.1 Burkholderiaceae bacterium | reverse complement strand
GCTGCCGGCTGCGCCGCGAATGTCGACCGCCGCCGAGAGCCGGCCGGAGTTCTACGACTTCGACCTGTTCGACCGCATCGATCCCGGCGCCCTCGGCGAGCGCCTGCTGTCCGAGCTGTCCTACACCGTCTTCGACACCGAAACCACCGGCCTGGAACCGTCGGCCGGCGACGAGATCATCTCGATTGGCGCCACGCGCATCGTCAACGGGCGCCTGCTGCGCCACGAAGTCTTCGAGCAGCTGATCAATCCGCGCCGATCGATCAGCCGCGAATCGACCGCCGTGCACGGCATCGACGCCCGCGCGCTGGTCAACCAACCTACAATCGATGCGGTCCTGCCGCGCTTTCACCGCTTCTGTGAGGACACGGTGCTGGTCGCGCACAATGCCGCCTTTGACATGCGCTTTCTCGAACTGAAGGAAGCAGCCACCGGGGTGCGTTTTGGCCAGCCGGTGCTCGACACGCTGCTGCTGTCGGCCGTCGTCCATCCCAGCCTCGACGATCATGACCTCGACGCGATCGCCGAAAGGCTCGGCGTGCGGGTCATCGGCCGCCACACGGCGCTCGGCGACGCGCTGGTCACTGGCGAGGTCTTCCTGCGCCTGCTGCCGCTGCTGGCCGAGCGCGGCATCGTCACGCTGACGCAGGCGCTGGAAGCATCGCGCGCCACCTTTCACGCCCGGCTGCAATACTGATTCGAGGAATTTGTTTGATGGCCCGCCCCGCTGCCGCCTCCGATCGCCTCCTCGAGCGCCGTGTGGCCGCAGAGCAGCAGACCCTGGCCCAGCCGCTGCGCAGCCTGCTGCGGCAGCAGCCGATCGTCTGCGAAGAAGGCGACACGGTCCAGGCGGCCGTGCAGCGCATGCACGAGGCCAGGGTCGGCGCGATCGTGGTGATCGACGGCCGCAAGCGCCCGACCGGCATCCTGACCGAGCGCGACCTGCTGCGCGTGACGCTGCAGCGGCAGCTCGACGGGCCGATTGCCGAGGTGATGACGCGAGCGCCGCTGTCGCTGCCGGAGCACACGCCTTCTTACGAGGCCGCGCTGCTGATGATCGAGCACCGGATCCGACACGTGCTGGTCACCGAGGAGGAACGGCTGATCGGCGTCGTTTCAGAGCGCGACCTGTTCTCGCTGCAGCGCCTGGGCCTGGGCGAGCTGACGATGGAGATCCGGCTGGCGCGCGACACCGATTCGCTGGCGGCGCTGGCCGGCCGGGTCCGGCAGCTGACGCGGATGCTGGTCGAACAGGGCGTGGCCGCCGAGAGGCTGACGCTGTTCGTGTCCGTGCTGAACGACCGCATCAGCGAGCGGATCATCGAAATCGTCCGGAAGCGCCACACGTGGGAGCGGATCAGCTGGTGCTGGCTCGCCTTCGGCAGCGAGGGCCGGCTCGAGCAGACGTTCGCCACCGACCAGGACAATGGCCTGGTGTTCGTCGCGCATGATCGAAGCGAAGCAGCGCAGGTCCGGCAGACGCTGCTGCCGTTTGCGCGCGAAGTCAACGAAGCCCTCGATGCCTGCGGCTATCCGCTATGCAAGGGCAATGTGATGGCGTCGAACCCGGAGCTGTGCCTGTCGGTCGATGAATGGCAGGCCAAGCTGAATCGCTGGCTCGAGATCTCCGAGCCGAAGGCGCTGCTCGATGCCGCGATCTGTTTCGATTTCCGCGCGCTGTACGGCGATGCGCGGCTGGCGGCCGATCTGCGCCAGTGGTTTCTCGGCGTCACCCGCAAGCGGCAGAACTTCCTGCGGCTGATGGCGGAAAACGCGCTGCAGGCCAAGCCGCCGCTGGCGCGCTGGCGCGATTTCGTCACCGAAGACGCGCCGAACGCGCCGGGGACGATCAACATGAAGATGTTCGGCGTGCGGCCGTTGGTCG
>JBFGOX010000592.1:0-1901 GCA_041565015.1 Burkholderiaceae bacterium | reverse complement strand
TGGTGCGCGACGCGCCGGCGGGCGTCGGTTCCCTGTTCTCCGCGGTGACAGTCGCCGCCGCCTACAGCGCTGCCGGCTGGGGATTGCAGCGCTTCACGCGCTGGACGAGGGCGGAAGTGACGCTGCGCGATCTGTCGATGCTGGTACTGATCGCGTTTGCGACGTCGCTCGCCGTGGCGGTGCTGCTGAGCCTGACGCATGCGGTGGCCGGCACGCTGCCGTTGCAGGCGTTGCGCGTCGTTTCGCTGCAGGTCGTCATCGGCGAGGCGCTTGGCCTGATCGTCGCCGCGCCGGCGTTGCTGCTGCTGGCGTCGGGCGCGTGGCGAATCGAGGTAGCCAGTACGTCGGGCCGCGGCCGCCTCGGGCGCGACCTGCTGCTGTTCACCGTCAGCCTCGTCGCGGTGTTGCTGGTGATCTTCGGTCTGCGGCCGTTCGACGAGTTCCGCCTGTCGTACCTGCTGTTCGTGCCGATGATCGTGATGGCCAGCCGGCACGGCCTGTTCGGCGTCTCGCTCGCCGTGCCACTGGTGCAGATCGGGCTGATCGGTTCGCTGACGATCTCTGCGACCGAAGTGGCCACAGCCTTCGAATTCCAGGCGCTGATGCTGGCGCTGGCGCTGACCGCGATGGTGCTGGGACTGCTGTCGTCGGAGCGCGAGCGGGCGGCGCAGCGGCTGGCCCAGCGCGAGCGCGAGCTGCGCGAACAGCGCACGGCGCTGAGCGAGGCGCAGCGCACGGCGGCGACCGCCGAGCTGTCGGCCGCGCTGGCGCACGATCTGAACCAGCCGCTGTCGGCGATCGGCACCTACGCGCGCGCCGCGCGCCTGCTCGCCGATCGCGAGGCGAGCGACCGCGAAACGCTTTACCGCGCGCTCGATCAGATCGCCTCGGAAAGCGCGCGCGCGGGCCAGTACGTACGGCGAATGCGCGATTTCTTCCGCACCGGCGCCATGCACAGCGAGCGCGTAGCGGCAGGGCAGTTGTTCGACAGCGCGCATGCGCACCTGCGCGACCGGCTGCAGCGCAGCGGCATCGCGTTCGACATTGTCGTCGAGCCGGGGCTGCCGCCGCTGCGGGTCGACTCGGTGCAGGTCGGCGCGGTGCTCGACAACCTGCTCGGCAATGCCTGCGACGCGCTGGGCGAGTCTTCGGCGCCGCGCCGCATCCGCGTCACCGCCGCCAGGCTCGCTGGCGCGCCGCAGCCGACGGTGCGCATCACCGTCCAGGACAACGGTCCCGGCGTGCCGCTCGAACTGCGGCCGCAATTGTTCAAACCGCTCGCCACCAGCAAGCCGCACGGCATGGGGCTCGGCCTTGCGCTTTCGCGTTCGATCGCCGAAAGGCTGGGCGGCGGGCTTTCCTTCGACGCTGGCACCAGCGTCACCACCTTCCATCTGGACTTGCCGACCGATGACTGATGCCGAGAACAATCCCATAGACGTGGCCGGAAGCTGGATCTACCTCGTCGAGGACGATCCGTCCGTACGCGATTCGCTGTCGCTGCTGTTGCAGCTGCGCGGCTTCTCGACCGCGGCGTTCGACAGCGCGGAAGCGTTTCTGCACAGCGATGCGCTCGAACGACCAGCCTGCGTGCTGGCCGATGTCCGCCTGCCGGGCATGTCCGGGCTCGAACTGCAGCGCAAGCTGTCGGACCAGCATTCCGCGTTGCCGGTCGTCGTGATGACCGCGCACGGCGACGTGGCGACGGCACGCACCGCGCTGCGGGAGGGCGCGGTCGATTTCCTCGAGAAGCCGATCGACGAGCAGGATCTGCTCGAGGCGATCACGGTCGCGTTGCGCAGCGACCATGAGCAGGTCGAGCGGGCGCGCAGTCGCGAAACCGTGTTGAGCCGCATGCAGCGGCTGACCGAGCGCGAGCTCGAAGTGTTCGAGCGAGTGAC
>JBFGOX010000591.1:0-1908 GCA_041565015.1 Burkholderiaceae bacterium | reverse complement strand
GCCACCCGATCGGCGCCTCCGGTGCCCGCATCGTCGTCACGCTGCTCGGGGCACTGAAGAAGACCGGCGGCAAGCGCGGCGTGGCGGCGCTGTGCATCGGCGGCGGCGAGGCGACTGCGCTGGCCGTCGAAATGATCGCTTGACCAAAGCCGTAATCACGGCCGGCGCAGGTCGATGACCGCTCCGGCCGTGGCGCCAGCGGTGCTGGTGGTCGGCGCCAGCCGCGGCATCGGGCTGGAGTTCGTTCGCCAGTACCGCGCCGACGGCGCACGGGTGCTCGCGACCTATCGCAATCCTGAGCACGGCGAGCGGCTGCGCGCGCTGGGTGCCGTCGCGTGGCCGTTCGACGTGCTCGACGGGGCGGCAGTCACGGCATTCGCCGCGCGATTGGCCGGCGAGACACTGCACATCGCGATCCTGAACGCCGGTGTCTACGGCCCGCGCAGCCAGGGCCTCGACCCGCCCGCTGACGATGAATTCGACCGCGTGATGCGCACCAACGTGCTGGCCGCCATGCGCCTGCTACCCCTGCTCGCGCCGCGCCTTGCCGCCGGCGGGCGGCTCGCCGTACTGTCCAGCCGCATGGGCTCGATTTCGTCGATGCAGTCGACGCCCGGCTGGCTGTATCGCGC
Organism: Burkholderiaceae bacterium; assembly: GCA_041565015.1. Lineage (GTDB taxonomy): Bacteria > Pseudomonadota > Gammaproteobacteria > Burkholderiales > Burkholderiaceae_F > JADJWR01. The sequence goes on along the minus strand of JBFGOX010000591.1, from coordinate 1,276 downwards.
CAGCAAGGCGGCATTGAACAGTATCCTGAAGGCGGCAAGCCTCGAGTTCGGCCGCCGGGGCGTCATCTGCGTGGCCCTGCATCCGGGCTGGGTGCGCACCGACATGGGCGGCGCCTCGGCCGACCTCGACGTGGCCGACAGCGTGGCTGGCATGCGACGGCTGCTGGCGGCGGCCGACACCTCGCACAACGGCCGGTTTTTCGATTACAACGGCGAGCCGCTTTCCTGGTAGCCAGACGCGATGCCAAGACAACGAATCAGTTCGGGCTCGTCGTTCGAGGCCGTGGCCGGATACAGCCGCGCGGTCGTCGAAGGCGGCACCGTCTATGTGGCCGGAACGACCGGTTTCGACTACGCGACGATGCGCATCGCCGACGATGCCGTCGAGCAGTGCCATCAGTGTTTCCGTAACATCGCCGCAGCGCTGGCCGAGGCCGGCTGCGCGCTGGACGACGTGGTTCGCGTTCGCTACTACCTGACCGATGTGCACCTGTTCGAGATCCTGGCGCCGGTTTTCGGGGAATATTTCGCGCGCGCGCGACCGGCGGCCACGGCGATCGTCTGCGGCCTCGTCGATCCGCGCATGAAACTGGAAGTCGAAGTCACCGCGCGCAAGTCCGCGATCGAGCCGCCGGGTACCGGGAACCGAATTCGATGAAACAGCACCTGTCGATCCCGCTGGTCGCGGCGCTGCTGTTCGGCGTATTCGGCGCACTGGCCGCGGCCTCGACGAAGCTGGTGCTGGGGCGCTTCGCGCGCGAGGCGGGTGTCAGCGACTGGATCTTCATCGCCGTGCCGGGGTTGTTCGCGATGCTGTTCGCACTGATCGTCTACCAGGGCGCGGCCGCGCACGTAAAGACGATCAACCAGTCGCTGTCACGCGGCCTGCTGGTCGCAATCCTGACCTGGGTCTCGTTTTCGGCACTGGCCACCTGGGCCTGGTGCCTGCCGGAGCACTACGGCGACTGTTTCTCACAGGCGTTGATGGTCTCGGGCGCCATCGGCGGTGGCCAGATGCTGCTGGCGGCGCTGATCGCGGCGGCAATCGCCGGCTATGCGATCCGCACCCGTTCCTCGGGCACCTGGAAAGCGAAGGACTGAATTCCGATGCTGAGGGAAGAACACCGGCTGCTGCGCGAGTCGCTGCGCGAGTTCGCCGCCAACAAGCTGGCGCCGAATGCGGCCCAATGGGACCGCGAGCACACGTTTCCGCGGCAAGCGCTGAAGGAACTGGCTGCGCTCGGCACCTTCGGCATCGCCGTGCCGGAGGAATACG
>JBFGOX010000590.1:0-1917 GCA_041565015.1 Burkholderiaceae bacterium | reverse complement strand
CGAGCGAGCAGGGCGTGCTCGACTTCCTGCTGACCGCCGCGGCGATCGGCATCCTGTACAAGGAGAATGCATCGATCTCGGGCGCCGAAGTCGGCTGCCAGGGCGAGGTCGGCGTGGCCTGCTCGATGGCCGCCGGCGCGCTGGCGGCGGTGCTCGGTGGCACGCCGGCGCAGGTCGAGAACGCCGCCGAGATCGGCATGGAACACCACCTCGGACTGACCTGCGATCCGGTCGGCGGACTGGTGCAGATCCCGTGCATCGAGCGCAACGCGATTGCCAGCGTCAAGGCGATCAATGCCGCGCGCATGGCACTGGCCGGCGACGGCACGCACTACGTGTCGCTCGACAAGGTCATCAAGACGATGTGGGAAACCGGCGCCGACATGAAGACCAAGTACAAGGAAACGGCGCGCGGCGGTCTGGCCGTCAACGTGATCGAGTGCTGAGAACGTTGCACATTGCGCGATGCGCGGCGGGTGCGCATCGAGTTTCGACGTGATTGCTCTGCGAGGGGCACGCCGCTAGGGTGCGTGGCAGACGCCTCGCCGGAGCACGAGATGGCCAAGAGCAAGACCGAACGCGTGCGCAGCGTGCGCCCCGACGCGCTCGATTTCCGCGACCTGCCGTTCCGGCCGAACATCGCCGTCACGCCCAGACCGCGGCTGTTCCCGACGCTGCAGTTGGGCGTGAAGAACCAGGAGGACACCAGCGCGTGCACGGGTTTTGCGCTGTCGCTGGTCGTCGAATTCCTGTCGCGCCGTGCGCAGCGCGAGAACGCGACGGTCTCGCCTTACATGCTGTACTCGATGGCGCGCCGCTACGACGAGTTTCCCGGTTCGAGCGACGAAGGCTCGAGCCTGCGCGGCGCGCTGAAGGGCTGGTACAAGCACGGTGCCTGCGTCGATTCGATGTGGCAAACGGGCGTGCGCATGCCGCCGGCGCCCGACAACCCCAAGAAGGACTGGTGGCTCGACGCGGTGAAACGACCGCTCGGCGCGTACTACCGAATCCACACGCAGGCGATCCGCGATATTCATTCGGCGCTGAACGAGGTCGGCATCGTCTTTGCGAGCGCGGTGTGCCATGCCGGCTGGGACGACGGTGCCAACCGCAAGCAGCCGCGCGCGAGGCCACGCTCGTTTCGGTCGGCGATCTGGACCATTCCGCCGCACAAGGCGGCGCGCGACGACGGCGGGCACGCGATCGCGCTGGTCGGCTACAACGAGCGCGGCTTCCTGCTGCAGAACTCCTGGGACACGAATTGGGGCACCTGGGGCTACGCGATCCTCACTTACGACGACTGGCTCGACAATGCGATGGACTGCTGGGTGGCGCAGCTCGGCGTGGTCACCGAGGAACACCGCGCAATCGCCAGGAGCAGCACGCTGCGCACCGACCGGGCCGGCACGGTCGAACTGGCCGCCAGCCAGGTGCTGCGCAACCGCGAGATCTCGCCGTTTGTCATCAGCATGGGGCACGACGGCCGGCTTGCTTCGAGCGGAGCGTTCCGCACGTCGGCCGACGACGTGCGCGCGATCGTCGACGTCCATCTGCACAAGGCGCGCGCGGCGTGGGCCCTGCGCAACAAGCCGCTCGACGTTTGCGTCTACGCGCACGGCGGCCTGGCCGACGAAAACGCGACCGCAAGCGGCGCTGCGCAGTGGATCAGGCAGCTTTACGACGCGCGCATCTTCCCGGTGTTCCTGTGCTGGAGCGGGGGGCTGCTCGGCAGCGTGGTCGCGCGCGCGCAGGAAATCGTTCGCGACATGCTGCCGGCCAGCGGGCGGGCGACCGGACCGTGGCCGCCGGCGGATCGCTGGTTCGATCAGCGCATCGAGCGGCGGCTCGCCGCAGGCGGTACGCAGCTGTGGCGCCGGATCAAGCACAACGCCGAAATGATCAGCGCGTCGGCGGAGT
>JBFGOX010000589.1:0-1929 GCA_041565015.1 Burkholderiaceae bacterium | reverse complement strand
TGGTTCGTCGAGCGCATCGCCTGGTTCAGCGACGGTTTCTACAGGATGTCGCAGGAAGGCGCGCGGGTGCTGATCAGCGACCTGCGCATGGGCCAGGAGCCGGCTTACGTCTTCAGCTTTGTCGTCGCCGAAAAGCGCAGCGCGGCGCAGGCGCTGGCGGTGCCGCAGCAGGTCAGGCGCCGGCCCGACGTGGGGCGCACGCTGCGCTGGATGGGGCCGCGCATGCTCGGCGAGAACCTGCCGCCGCCGCGCTGACGGCGTTGCCGGCCCGGCTTGCATCGACATTGGTGCCGGGCTGCTCGCCGCGGATCGACGCTTGCGCCAGCGCAAGGGGGCGCATCCGGGGCGTTGCGGCCGGCGCGGGCGGAAGCGATCATGGGTGAAGCGCCCCGCCGCGCGCGTAGCGCATTCCGCCGATGGATACCAAATCGCCCCGCCGTGCCGAACCGGAGGCCGTCGCCACCGAGACGGCGCGCCGGCTGCTCGAACTGATCCGCGCGCTGGTCGCCGAAACGCAGCGCAGCGCACCGTCGGCGATCGATCTCGACAGCCGGCTGGTCGAGGACCTCGGCATCGACAGCCTGGCCCGGGTCGAGCTGAACCTGCGCTGCGAAAAGGCCTTCGGCCGGCGCCTCGACGACACCCGGCTGGCGACCGTCGAAACGCCGCGCGACATCCTTGCCGCGCTGCGCATCGTGCCGGTGGGCGCGGCGCCGCGCGCGACGGTCGCCTCGGTGGCGCCGGAAGGCTTCAGCGGCAGCCCTGAGGAGGCCGCCACGCTGATGCAGGTGCTCGACTGGCACGCCGAACGGCATGCCGGCCGGCCGCACGTCACGCTGCTCGAGCAGGACGAGCAGGTGCAGCACCTGACCTACGGCGAGCTGCACGAACGCGCGCTGCGCGCCGCCGCCGTGCTGATCGAGCACGGCCTTGAAAGCGGGCAGACCTGCGCGCTGATGCTGCCGACGTCGCTCGATTTCTTCGTCGTCTTCTATGGCGTGCTGTACGCGGGCGGTGTGCCGGTGCCGCTTTATCCGCCGGCGCGGCCCTCGGCGCTCGAAGACCACCTGAAGCGGCAGGCCGGCATCCTGGCCAACTGCGAGGCGCACCTGCTGATCACGGTGCCGGAAGCAAAACCGCTGGCGCGGCTGATCAGGCCGCTGGCGCCGACGCTGCATGCGGTGCTGACGCCGGGGGAACTGCAGGGCGAGCAGGCCGCAACACCGGTCGAGCGCGGCGCCGGCGACCTGGCGCTGCTGCAGTACACCTCGGGCAGCACCGGCAACCCGAAGGGCGTGATGCTGACGCACGCGCAACTGCTGGCCAACCTGCGCGCGATGGGCCGCGCCGTCGGCGCGGGGCCGACCGACGTCTTCGTCTCGTGGCTGCCGCTGTACCACGACATGGGGCTGATCGGTGCCTGGATGGGCAGCCTGTATTACGGGATGAAGCTGGTGCTGCTGTCGCCGCTGACGTTTCTCGCGCGGCCGGCGCGCTGGTTACGCGCGATCTCGGAACACCGCGCCACGATCTCGGCGGCGCCGAACTTCGCCTTCGAGATCTGCGCCTCGCGCGTCGACGACAGCGATCTCGAAGGCCTCGATCTGACGAGCTGGCGCTGGGCGTTCAACGGCGCCGAGGCGGTCAACGCCGATACGCTGGCGCGCTTCGCCGAGCGAATGGCGCCATATGGTTTCGATTCGCGCGCGATCGCGCCCGTTTATGGCCTGGCCGAGTGCGGGCTGGACCTGGCGTTTCCGCCGCCGCGGCGCGGCGCGCACGTCGATACCGTCGATCGCGAGGCGCTGATGCTCGCCGGCCGCGCGGAGCCGGTGGCCGCCGATCATCCGCACGCCGCCGGCATCGTCGCCTGTGGCGAGCCGCTGCCGGGGTACGCGATCCGCATCGTCGATCGGGCCGGCCACGTGC
>JBFGOX010000588.1:0-1958 GCA_041565015.1 Burkholderiaceae bacterium | reverse complement strand
CTTGCGCAGGGCGGCGAGACCTAGGCGACCGGCGCAAGCGCGCGGCGTCGACTTAGGTCAGCTTCGGTCAGCCGCCGCGAAATTCGACGCGGCGATTTTCGGCTGCGAAAGGGTCAAGTCCTGCGATCGGCTGGCCCTTGCCGAAGCCGGCTTCCCTCAGCCGGTATCCGTCGATGCCGTGTACGCGGACCAGATACTCCTTGACCGCTTGCGCGCGGCGATGCGACAGGAGAAGGTTGAATTCCGCTGAGCCGACCGCGTCGGTATGGCCTTCGATGAAGACAGGCTGGCCCGATGGCAGGAGCTTGATGCCTTCGGCCAGCGCATCGAGCTGCGGCCGCGCCGTCGGACTGATCTCGGCCGAGGCAAACGCAAATCGCACGGGCAACGACAATGCGGCCGGCACCGGCTCGGGCGCCGTGGCGGGCGTCGTCTCGTCGAGCAGGCGAAGCGAACGCGTCTTCGGCGCCTTGGCATTCAGGATGCGCGCAACATCGCCAGCGATGACTTGCTGTCCTTCGCGATAGTGGATCGTCGTCTGTGCGGTGGCGGCGAACGACGCAAACGCAGTGAAGGCAAGGGCGGCAATCGTGCGGATCATGGTCAGTCTCCGTGGCGATGAAAAAGGATTGCGGTCGCCGGTGAGTTGCAGGAGCGTTGCGGTCGGTTCAAGCGGAATCACCTGGCCGGTTTTCGGTGCTGGCGGCGCGGATTGCCCGCACCGCCGCGCAACGGCAGTCGATCGAAAAAGGCGATCCTGGTGTGCCTGCTTGCGAGCGCATGACCGGAAAACTGGTCTCGGCGGGGCGCAGCGGCGCGCCCAGCGCCCCGAGGTGCGTTGACGCTAGCTGCAGGTCGCGCCATGCAGGATGCGCAGGTTCGGTCCGACCAGCAGCGGCTGATCGGTGGCGATTGCGGCGCAGAAGGCCCAGCAACGGCGCTCTTTCAGCGCATGCAGTACCGATCGCAAGGAAATGAATTTCATCGCAGGCTCTCAAGTTGTCTTTCGCCTGGGTTGCGGTAATTGCGCAATCGGTTCAGCAAATTCGTCGCGCCACTTGCTGCGGCCGGCCGTCGCGTTGCTTGGTCCGGGCCATGGGTGGCCGAACGGCGGGTCGATGCGTCGCTGCAGCGGCGCGGCTGGCTGCCGCAGGTGAGCGCCGGGAGGCACGGGGCTGCTAATGATGACGTTGCTGCTAAGCAGGATGAACGCCCGGCAATCGAGCGCCGATGTTGTCGGCGTCAGCGCAGGCGGCAGGGAGAATCGCCGGCGCGCACCGGCCTATAGGTGCTCCGGCGCGGCGGGTTGCTACCGCGTTGCGCAGGCATCAACGGTCGTGCCAGACGGCCTCGAAACTGCTCTTGACCTGTGCCGGGCCCCGATTCAGTTCCGCGCACAGCCAGGCCGTGCGCACGTCGTCACAGGAATAATCGTCGGTGTCGACGCCGTCGTTCCATTCCATCTGTTCCACGGCCAGCTCGACTCGCGTTGGATTCATCACACCCTCCTTGTCAGATGAGTCGGCCGAAACGGCCAAACCTGACGCTGAGTTACGCTAGCCGCGGCGAGGGTTCAAAGAAATTCGGTTGCGGCGCTGCAAGAAGCGTCGATTGGCAAGGAGGCTGCGGAGTACTTGCGTTGCCCTGACAATGGAGCCGCCTGATCCGCATCTGCCGCCCACGCGCAAGCGACGTCTGACCGGATTCGCGCAGCTGATCGACGCGCTGCGCAATCTGGGACTGATCCGCATCAATCTGCCCGATCATGAGCGGCTCGATGCCTTCTGCGCCGACGACGGGCAGAGCATTCCGGTGAACGTCAGCGGCTCCGGCACGCCGGTCGTGCTCGTGCACGGCCTGGGTTGTTCGCATCGACACTGGAGGCGCGTTGCCCAGCGCCTGTCGCGCCGTCATCGGGTGTTCGCCTGGGATGCGCGCGGGCACGGCAAATGCATGCT
>JBFGOX010000587.1:0-1958 GCA_041565015.1 Burkholderiaceae bacterium | reverse complement strand
TTGCGCGCCTCGCCGTCGAGCCAGACCAGGTCGCCGTCCAGCGAGTGCTTCCACTGCACGCGGGTTACGGTCCACGACAGTTGCAGCGTATCGCCGGCGTGCACCGCCTTGTGAAAATGCAGCTTGAACTCCAGGCCGAGCGGCTGCGCATGGCGCGAAAAGTGCGCCGCGGTCAGCGCCATCAGCAGCGACGCGCTGTGCGTGCCGCTGGCGATCAGCCCGCCGAAGCGCGAGCGCGCCGCGACCGACTCGTCATGGTGCAGCGGATTGCTGTCGTTAACGGAACGGGCGAAGGCGCGGATCGATTCGGCGCTGACCTGCACCGTGTCGGTGAAGCGCTCGCCGACGCTGGCGCGCGTCATGCCTGTCCCTTCACTCGCCGCTGCGTTCCGGTCGGCAGGCCGGCCGCGCGCGCCATCTCGGCGCTGTCGAATATCGGCGCGCCACGCAGCCAGTCGGCGAGCATCGGCAACGCCTCAAAGCCCCAGATGACGCGCACGCCGCGCGCGGTCTTCGCCACCGCGCTGGGCACGCCGAAGGCGCCGTGCGCGATCGCCTCCTCGCCGTTGGCCCGCAGCGCCGATTTCACTTCGGCAGAATCGAGGCGCGCCGGCGCGATGCCGAGTTCGGCCAGCAGCGATGCGAAGCCGGGTTCGTCGGGCAGTGCGCCGTCGCGCCAGACGAAGCGAAACAGGCGCTCGATCACCGGGCGTGAACTGCCGGCGGCAATTGCCGCGCGCAGCAGCGGCAGCGGGTTGAACGGATGCTCGCGCGGCAGTTTGATGGCGATGCCGTGCCGGTCCGCCAGCCACACGACCTGCTCGTACGTGAAGCGGCGCTTCGGCGGCACTTCGGCCGGTCCCATGTGGCCCCAGTGGCCCAGCAGGCCGGCAAACAGCAGCGGCCGGTAGCGGATCGTCGGCGCCGGATCGATGCCCGCCAGCGCGGTCGGCAGTGACTCGAACGCCAGGTACGAGTACGGCGAGACGAAATCGAAGTACCAGTCGATCTCGGCCGGCGAAGCCGTCGCGGCGTTCATCGGCGCGCGCGTCGCCGGCGATCGAGCTCGGCCCAGATCGACCGCTTCTCGTCGTCATCGAGCACGCTCCAGTGCGCGATCTCGTCGATCGTGCGCAGGCAGCCTTCGCACCATCCGGTGGCCGGATCGATCCGGCACACGGAAACGCACGGCGAGTGCGTCGGCGCGGGAGCGCTCACGGCATCGGGAAACCGCGTTGCAAAGCTGGACATCGGGCGCTAGAGCGGACTGACAAACGCGGATTTTCGCATCGTTGCCGCATTAAGGATTTCTTAGCAATTCGTTAGGCGACAAATACGAGCACGACGCTGCACGCGGGCCTAGGATGGCGTCCAGTCGATGCGTCGTCATCGGCCGAGGCGTCGCGCTGGCAGTCGCAACCGGGGGACATCATGCGCAACACATTGAAGTTCGTGCTGGCCGGCATCGTTGCCGCGCTGGCAATCGGCGCGGTCGCGGCGGCCGATTCGGTGCGGCGCGACGGTGCCGAGCAGAAGATGATCGATCGCGGCCGCTATCTGGTGAAGATCACCGGTTGCAACGACTGCCATACGCCGCGTTACGCCGAAACCGGTGGCCAGGTGCCGGAAGCGCAGTGGCTCACCGGCGATGCGCTCGGCTGGAGCGGTCCCTGGGGCACGACCTATGCGGCCAACCTGCGGCTGGTGCTGGTTGGCATTTCGGAACAGGAGTGGATCCGGCGGGCGCGGACGGTCCAGTACCGGCCGCCGATGCCCTGGTTTGCGCTGCGCGACATGAGCGATGCCGACCTGCGCGCCGTGTACCGCTACATGCGCAGCCTCGGTCCGGCGGGGCAGCCGGCGCCGGCGTACCTGCCGCCGGGAGCGAAGGCCAACGGGCCGGTGGTGCAGTTCCCGGCGCCGCATAGCTGATTCTCGTTGTTGCGGCGGTGGCAGGG
>JBFGOX010000586.1:0-1960 GCA_041565015.1 Burkholderiaceae bacterium | reverse complement strand
TGCTCACGCGAGCGCAGCGGCCGCATGCTGGTCTCGCTGGGCCACGAGGAGGTCGATTCGATCCTCGCCGAGCGCGGCGCGGTCGAGATCACCTGCGACTTCTGCAATGCCCGTTACGCGTTCGATGCGGTCGACATCGGCCAGCTGTTCGCCACCGGCAAGATGCAGGCGGCCAGGCAAGTCCGTCACTGAGCGAAGGCGCGCTCCATCTCGCGGCGAAAGCGCACCGCGGGCTGCGATGCATCGACGTCGACGTCGGACCATTTGACCGGCTGGCCTGCCGGCACCGACTGCCTCAGGCGCAGCTTGTGCGCCAGGCCCAGCGGCAGACCGCCCACTCGAAGCGACTGCGCTGCCGGCATCACGCGCCCGTAGACGGTGAATCCGCCCTCGCCGTCGAGCATCTCGCCGGCGGCAAGATCGCGTTTGGCGGTGGCCACCACATCGGCGTTGAAGCCGATCGGCGCGCCGGTGGCCTCGCCACGCAGGCCGATGCTGGCCACGCTGATGTCCAGTTCGAGCCCGATCAGGTGATACGGCTTGTACAGCGCCGAATAGCGACCGCTGGGGTCCGTGACCAGGCCGTATTCGCGAAAACAGCGCTCGACATAGGGGCTGCCGCCGGCGAAGACCACGTATACGCCCCAGCGCAGGTCGCGGAACACCGGCCGGCCGTCGCGCTCGAGGCTGGAGATGACCTCGACTTGGCCGCGGTGCGACAGCGTTCCGCCTTCTTGGCGCGGGCGCAGCACGCGCGCCAGGTCGTCGACGCCGCATGGCGGAAAGGCGAGCCCGTCCGGTGCGGTCAGTCCGGTGGCATTGGCCACCGCGCACATCTCGATCGCGCTCTTGGTGCCGTCGAGAAAACTGTTGAACATCTGCGCATTCAGGCCACCCAGCTGCGCGTCCTCGGCGCTCAAGCCGTAATGGCCCCAGACGGTATCCGGGGTCGACGCGTGATACTGCGGCAGGTACTTCGTGCCCTTGCCGGCAGCGATGACCTCGAAGCCCGCCGCGCGCGCCCAGTCGACCATCTCGCAGATCAGCGCCGGCTGGTCGCCGTAGGCGAGCGAGTAGACGATGCCGGCCTCGCGCGCGCGCCGCGCCAGCAGCGGCCCGGCCAGCGCATCGGCCTCGACGTTGACCATCACGATGTGCTTGCCGCCCTCACAGCAGGCGAGCACGTGCGCGATGCCGGCCGCCGGCGAGCCGGTCGCGTCGATGACGATATCGACGTCGCTGCGCGCGATCAGCGCCGCCGAGTTGTCGTTGAAGGCGACCGTAGCGATCTCGGCTTCGTTCCAGCCGACCTGCGCCAGTGCCGTGCGCGCCCGTGCCGGATCGAGATCGGCGATCGCCGTCAGCCGCATGCCCGGCGTTCGCCGCGCCTGCGACAGGTACATCGAGCCGAACTTGCCGGCGCCGATCAGGCCGACGCGCAACGGCGTGCCGTCGGCCTCACGTTGACGCAGCAGCGCATGCAGGTTCATTCGAATCTCCTGTGTCCAGTCAGGCCGCCTGCGCCAGCGGCTCGGGTGACGTCTGTGCCGCCGAGGCCGGCGTGCCGTCTTTCCATGGCAGGTCGACCGGAACTTCGCGCACCAGGCAATCGTCGGGCAGGCACTCGATCGGCGTGAAATCGCGGTGCGCGATCCATTCCGGCCGCTTGAAGCGGCGGATGTGGTTCGACACCGCGCACAAGCTCAAGTAGACGCTGACCCGGTCCCACGGCGACAGGTTGCTGCTCGAGGCATGCACCAGGCACGAATGAAACATGATCATCGAACCGACCGGACCCTTCGGCGCCACCAGCCCGCCGTCGCGGCCGCCGGCGCGTTCGATCAGGCTGCCGATCGTGGCGTGGTCGATCGTCCACAGCGGGTAGCTGGTGGTCGTGACGTCGTGCCCGGCCGCGATGACGCCGAGCCTGTGCGATCCCGGAATGAACATCAGCGGGCCG
>JBFGOX010000585.1:0-1965 GCA_041565015.1 Burkholderiaceae bacterium | reverse complement strand
TCGACCGCGCCGCCTCCAGTGCGACGGAGACGGTGGCGACGCTGCGCGCCGCGTCGATCGCCCGGTTGAGGACCGTTGGCGGCGCGAAGTCGAATCGCCGCATCCAGTCGGCCCAGACGCCGGCGCGTCCGTCGCGCACCAGTCCGCCTGCGGCGCGCGCCAGCGCGGGCAGCCGGCGGACCAGCGCAAGGCCGGCCCGGCCGTTATGTGCCAGTGCGGTAGCAAGCAGCCGCACGGTGCCGGGTTGGGCCGATGACTCGCCGCCACCGGCAGCCGGCGTCGCTGCGGGCGCCGTCGTCGGCGCGCTGTCGAGCAGTGCCTGCGCCAGCGCCACGCCGGCGGCACCGTCGACGGCGGCGTGGTGGACTTTCGAATAGAAGGCATAGCCGCCATCGGCCAGCCCTTCGATCAGCCAGAACTGCCAGAGCGGCCGCCGACGATCGAGCGGGCGCGCGTGCAGCCTGGCGACGGCGGATTCGAGCTGCGCCGGGGTCCCGGGCGCGGGCAATCGCAACCGCCTGATGTGATGGGCGAGGTCGACCTCGCCGGATTCGCGCCAAACGGGATTGGCGATCGACAACGGCAACTGCTGCAGGCGCCGCGTGAACACCGGCGACGAGGACAGCCGCGCGGCGACATGATTGACGATCGCCCGGTACAGATCGATGGTTGGCGCCGGCGCATCGAGCAGATTCAGCGCGCCCACGTGCATCGGCGTGGCCGGCGTTTCCAGATGCAGGAACAGCGCATCGAGACCGCCCAGCGGCGTCATCGTGTTTTCCGCGGCAATGGCGCGGCCGTCACACTCATCGCCGCATCGTACGACGTCGGCAACGGCGCGATGGCGCACCCACCTAGAATCGGCGCATGCGCATCCTGTTCGCCGGCACGCCGGACTTCGCCGCCACCGCGCTTGCAGCGATCGTCGACGCCGATTTCGATGTCGCACTGGTGTTGTCGCAGCCGGACCGGCCCGCCGGACGCGGCATGAAGCTCACCGCCAGCCCCGTCAAGCAGCTGGCACTGACCCGCGGCCTGACGACGGCCACGCCGGCATCGCTGAGCCTGCGCAAGGGCGGCGACGAAGCGGCCGCCGCGCACGACCGTTTGCGAGCGGCCGATGCCGATGTGCTCGTCGTCGCCGCCTACGGCCTGATCCTTCCGCAGGCGGTGCTCGACTTGCCTCGCGGTCTGCCCGACGCCGGCTGCGGCCGCATCACCGCGTTGAACATCCATGGCTCGCTGCTGCCGCGGTGGCGCGGCGCTGCGCCGGTGGCGCGAGCGATCGAGGCGGGTGACCCGACGACCGGCATCACGATCATGCAGATGGACGCCGGGCTCGACACCGGTCCGATGCTGCTGGCCGAATCGCTGCCGATCGATCCGAACGACAGCACTGCCACGTTGACCGATCGCCTGGCCGACCTTGGTGCACGCCTGATTGTCGCCGCAATGCGCGAAGCTGCGGCGCAAAGGTTGCGTGCGGTGCCGCAGCCCGCCGAGGGCGTCACCTACGCGCACAAGCTGGACAAACGCGAAGCCTGGCTCGATTTTTCGCTCGACGCCGACGTGCTGGCGCGGAAAGTTCGCGCGTTCGATCCGTTTCCCGGTGCCTGCGCAAGGTGGAATGGCACGACGTTGAAGCTTTGGCGCGCCCGCGCGCTCGCCGACGCCGCTGGGGTCGCGCCCGGAACGGTCGTCGCGGCCGGGCCCGAGGCCCTGCGCAGTGCCTGCGGCCGCGGCGTGCTCATGGTGACAGAACTGCAGCGGTCCGGCAGCCGCCGACTCGCCGCAAGCGAATTTCTCGCCGGCACCGCAGTCGGCGCCGGCGACACGCTGACGCGACCGCAAGAAACGGGCGAGCGGCCGTGACCGACGATTTTCACGCGCCGCCGCTGGCCGACGGCTTGCGCGTGGCTGCGTCGGCATGGCTGGGGCTGCGCGCCGGAACGTCGCTGGATCGCG
>JBFGOX010000584.1:0-1967 GCA_041565015.1 Burkholderiaceae bacterium | reverse complement strand
GCCGTCATCTGCTTGAGGACTTCGTCGGTGTCTATCAACTGTTTCATCGTCTGCTCCTCCGCTGGGGGTGTTTGCACGCGACCGATCGGTCGGGCGGTCGCGCCGCACGCATTGATCATCCATGCCGGGCGGCGCCTGCTCCTGAGGTGCATGGTAGCCCCGATGGGGGGTCGGTGCAGCGGCGGCAGTCTGGCCAGCTGCGCAGGCGTTGCGTCAGCGGCCAGCTCCGCCATCCAGCGGCGGCAACGGCCGCGGGCGGCGACTGGCATCGGTGGCCACGTACACCAGTGTGGCTTCGGTGACCTTCACCACCTCAGCCTGCAGGCGGTTGCGCTCGGCGAACACTTCGACCTCGACCGTGATCGAGGTGTTGCCGGTCTTCAGCACCCGCGCGTAGAACGACAGCAGATCGCCGACGAACACGGGATTCTTGAACAGAAAACTGGTGACCGCGATCGTCGCCACCCGACCGTTGGCGCGCCGCGCGGCGGGAATTGCGCCGGCCACGTCGGCCTGGGCCATGATCCAGCCGCCGAAGACGTCGCCGTGGATGTTGGCGTCGGCGGGCATCGGCATCACGCGCAGCACGGGGCTCGTATCCGGCAGTTGCAGCGTCGTGCTCATCAGGCTTCTTCCTTCCTAAGGGCTCTACGCGCAAGATTGTCCACCCACCGGGGCGCGATGAGTTTCAGCCACAGGCCGAGGCGGCCTTGCGCGGTCATCACCAGTTCCCGACGTCGACGGAAAATTGCTTTGATGATCTGCTGTGCGCACTCGTCGACCAGCATGGCCTTCGCTTCGTCGAGGCCGGATACGCCGGCCGGCTCGCCGCGGCCGTCCAGCCCATGCCGGCGCAGATCGGTCGCCACCACTCCCGGATAAACGAGGGTGACGGCAATGCCGTGGTCCGCAGCTTCGATGCGCAAAGCCTCGAGGAAACCGGTCTGGGCGAACTTGCTGGCGCAGTAAGTCGTGCGGCCTGGAACGCCGGTGCGTCCGGCCAGCGAACTGATGCCGACAACCTGCCCGGCCGGCTTGTCGGGGGTCTGCTTCAGGTAAGGCCAGGCGAAACGCGTGCAATGGATCGTGCCGAGGCAGTTGACGCGCCACAGTCGCTCGAACGTCGACCAGTCGGCGATCTCGTCGAAGCGCGCGTGCATCGAAAGGCCGGCATTGTTGATCAGAACGTCGATGCGGCCAAAGGCTTCGATCGCGCGCGCCATCAGTCGCCGGCAGTCGTCTTCGATCATGACGTCGGTCGGCATGGCGACGGCGAAGCCGCCGCGGTGGCGACAGTCGGTGGCGACCGTCTCGAGCACCGATGCGCTGCGCGCGGCGAGCACCAGCTTGTGTCCGCGCTCGGCCAGTTGCAGCGCAAGCTCGGCGCCGATGCCGTCGCTGGCGCCGGTGATCACGATGACTCGCGTTCGATCGCGTTTTCGCATCTGGGCTGTCGACCGACGGCGCGGCAAACCGGCCTGCGCCGGACCGCAGGCGGACGCTGCGCAACGTGCCGCCCGCATCGTCAATAATGCCCGCAGGATCAACGACTGCCAGCCCCTTGACAACCCGACGAACAATCGAGGCGCGCCCCGTGCGCCGGTGCCGATGCGCGGCATGAGGCGCGCGCGCGGCGCCGAGCCCAGCGCGGCGCCGGCACCCGGCGAGCCGCGCGGCGACTGGGGCACGCTGCGGGCGCTGTTTCCGTACCTGTGGCGATACCGGCGACGGGTGCTGTTCGCGATCGCCTGCCTGCTCGGCGCGAAAGTGGCGGTCGTCGGCGTGCCCATCGTGCTCAAGCACATCGTCGACGCGCTGGCCAGTGCGCCGGGCGGAGCGATCCTGGCGCTGCCACTGGGCCTGATCGCCGGCTACGGCCTGCTGCGGCTGGCGACCTCGCTCTTTACCGAATTGCGCGAGTTCTTCTTCGCCAAGGTGACGCAGGCGGCGGTGCACACGCTGGCGCT
>JBFGOX010000583.1:0-1974 GCA_041565015.1 Burkholderiaceae bacterium | reverse complement strand
CGCCAACGGCGAGCAGCAGAGACTGCGCGGGCGCGGCCAGCCGCTCGGCCAGCGCGAGGTCGCGGGCGAACGCCGCCGAAGCGCGCGCGCGCTCGGCCTCGCCGGCATCCGGCTGGTGGGCGCGGATCAGCGAGACCTTGGCGCGCACCAGCGCCCGGTACACCGCATAGAAGCGCAGCCCGCCCAGCAGCGCGTAATCGCCGCTGGCCTCGAGATACTGGTTGAGGAAGCGCCAGGCCAGCGGCGCCAGCCGGTGCTCGATCAGGTCCATGAAGGTGAAGGCGACGTCGCTGGCCACGTCGATGAAACGCAGCTCGGCATTGAACTCGATGCCGTCGAACGGCACCGGCACGTCATCGATCAGCACGATGTTGGCCAGGTGCAGGTCGCCGTGGCACTCGCGGACGAACCCGCCGGCCCGCCGGTCGGCGAGCCATTGCCTGCGACGGCCGAATTCGTCCTCGGTCCACTGCGCCAGTTTCTGCAGCCGCGCCCGCATGCCGTCGTCATCAAGCCGCAACAGGCAGAGCGCAAAGTTCTCGCGCGCCCAGCGCAGCACTTTTTCGGGCGCCCCGTAGTCCGAATCCGCCGGCGGCGGCAGCGCCTGCGCATGAAACGCCGCCACCGCAGCGGCGAGCCGGTCGACATGCACGGCCTTCAGGCGGCCGGCGCGGGCACGGCGATCGGCCAGATTTCGGGTAGCGAAGCGCCGCATGCGCACCGCGTAATCGATCACCGGTCCGCGGCCGCCGAGCCGCGGCGCCGATTCGCTTCCGGTGACGCGCACGACATCGAGGTATAGCTGCGGCGCGGTGCGGCGGTTCAGGCGGATTTCCTCCTCGCAGAAGCGGCCGCGCGCGGCCAGCGTGCTGAAGTCGACGAAGCTCAGCGCGACCGGTTTCTTGAGCTTGTATGCAAACTCGCCGGCCAGCAGGACACTGGAGATGTGCGTCTGAATCAGCGTGACCGGCCGGCCGGTGGTTGCCCTGAGATGGTTGCGCAGTGCGGCCACCATCGCCGTGTGCCGGGCCATCGCGTCGGTCGCCGCAATGGCTTTCATAGGCGCCCGATCCATGGTGTCAGCGTCGGCCGGAACGCGCAGTCGCGGCTTGACTGCGATCAAGCTCATGCGTCCGATACCCAGCGCCGTATCAAAGGATGACCACGCCACGGCCAACGCTGCCTCAGGCGACACCGGATTCAGGCGCCACCAGCACCGCCACCCGCTCGTCGCCTGCCTCGTGCAGCGCCAGCCGGGCATCGGCGGCCAGCGCGCTCCGATCGCAGACCACGACGCGCAGGCGCCGGCCGCGCAGCTGCGGCAGCAGTTCGGTCAGCGACCGGGCCCGGCCCGCGTCGAGATCCGTGACAAGGGGCACACCCAGCGCCTGCGCCAGCCGGCGCGCCAGTTCGCGCGTCGGCGCAGCGGCGCCGAACCCCGCGACTGCGCCGCCGCGTGTGCGGCTGCGATGCGGCAGGTACAGCAGCGCCGAGGTCGTCCCCAGCGCCGTCTGCAGCAATCCGGCAAAGGGCTGCACCCAGCGCGCCATCGGGTCGGCCGGCTCGACGAGTACCAGCAGATCGCCGGCCTGCGTCACGCTGCCGAGCACGGTGGCCGGGCCGCCGCGGACGACATTGAACTGCGCGCGAACGCCGCTCGTCTGCGCGGTTTCGAGACGACGCTGCAGCACGGCGGCGGCCAGTTCCATTTCCTGCAGCAGTTGCGCGCGCGGCAGTTCGCGCCAAACGGCAGCACGCGTGTCGAATGCGCGTGGCGCCGGCATCTCGGCCAGCGCCAGCGTCAGCGCGTCCTCGAGCAGCAGTGCCTGCAGTTCGGCGCCGAGGCAGCGCGCCAGATCAATAACGGCGTCGACGACGTCTGGCGGCGCATCCTCGGCGAAGCCCGCGACCACGCGCGAATAAAGTACCGGTGCCGTCATTTCAGGCGCGTTCCTGGCGCATGCGGGCAATCAT
>JBFGOX010000582.1:0-1975 GCA_041565015.1 Burkholderiaceae bacterium | reverse complement strand
TGGCGCAGCTCGAGGGCGAAGTGTTCGGCCCGGTGCTTCATGTGCTGCGCTACCGGCGCGCCGATCTCGGTGCGCTGATCGAGTCGATCAACGCGACCGGCTACGCGCTGACTTTCGGCGCGCACAGCCGCATCGACGAGACGATCGACTTCGTCACTGCGCGTATCGCTGCCGGCAATCTGTACGTCAATCGCAACATGATCGGCGCAGTCGTCGGCGTACAGCCGTTCGGCGGCCGCGGGCTCTCGGGCACCGGGCCGAAAGCAGGCGGGCCGATGATGCTGTACCGGCTGCGGCGCGCCGCGCAGGCGCCGGCGCTGCGCGCGACCGCGGCATCTTCTGCAACCGAGGCGCTGGCGAGCCTGCAGCAGTGGGCCGACACAACGGGTCGCACCACGCTGTCCGTACGTTGCGCGGAATTGTCCAGCGACACTCCGGTCGGACGGACGCTGGAGTTACCGGGGCCGACCGGCGAGTCGAATCGGCTTCGGTTCATCGCACGCGGGCGCGCCCTGTGCGTGGCCGTCGACGAAGATGATCTGCTGCGGCAACTGGCGACAGTGCTGGCCACCGGCAACCGGGCCGCACTGTCGGCGCCTTGCGCCCAGGACCTGCTCGCGCAGCTGCCGGATCCGGTGCGCCGGCAGACAATTCTTGCGACGGCGGCAACGGACTGCGACGTGGCGCTCTGCGTACCGGCGCAGGCGCCGGCACTGCGCCGGGCGCTGGCCGCGCGCGATGGGCCGCGCGTACGCGTGGTCACTGCGACCGACGTCAGTGGCGCGTACTCCCTCGACGCGCTGCTTGTCGAGCAGACATTGACGGTCAATACGGCCGCCGCCGGCGGCAATGCAAGCCTGATGACGCTCGAACCCGTCTAAGGGGCGAGCCTGCTAGCATCGCGCCCTGCGATAGGCCGATACCGGCTTGATCGGCGCATTCCGCTCCAGCTGACGGCCGTACCGCAGCCGCGAGCAGCATGCGACCGACAGGCACAATTCGGCCCTGAACGAAGGCGTCGATAGCGGAGCGGGCCGACAAGCCGGGCGCGATCCGGGTTCGGCCGGCAACAAGAACGGACGACGTCAAGGGGACAACCGATCGCTGCGCCGACGAGCGCGGCGAGATTCCGGTACAGGACGATCCATGGACACGTTCATCCAACAGATCATCAACGGACTCGTGCTGGGCAGCCTTTACGCGTTGATCGCGCTTGGCTACACGATGGTCTACGGGATCCTGAACCTGATCAACTTCGCGCACGGCGACGTACTGATGATCGGCGCGCTGACCGCGCTGACCAGCATTTTGCTGCTGCAGGCGCAGTTTCCCGACCTGCCCGGCTGGATGCTGATGATCGCCGGCATGCTGGTGGCCATTCCGACCTGTGTGACCACCAGCCTGATCATCGAGCGCGTCGCCTACCGGCCGCTGCGCGGCGCGCCGCGACTGGCGCCGCTGATCACCGCCATCGGCGTGTCGATCGTGCTGCAGACCGTGGCCATGCTGATCTGGGGCCGCAACTACATGACCTTCCCGACGCTGCTTTCCAATGAACCGATCCATTTCCTCGGCGCCACCGTCACGGTGACGAAGCTGGTGGTAATCGGCCTGTCGGCCGTGATCATGATCGGACTGATGACGCTGGTGAACCGCAGCAAGCTTGGCCGCGCGATGCGCGCCACCGCCGAGAACCCGCGCGTGGCCGGGCTGATGGGGGTCGACCCAAATCTCGTGATCATGCTGACTTTCGCCATCGGTGCCTCGCTGGCCGCCATTGCCGGCGTGATGCTGGCGGCCACCTATTCGGTGGCCCACTTCTATATGGGCTTCATGCCCGGCCTGAAGGCGTTCACCGCTGCCGTGCTCGGCGGCATCGGCAACTTTCCCGGCGCGATGCTCGGCGGGCTGCTGCTCGGCCTGATCGAGGCGCTCGGCGCCGGCTATATCGGCCAGCTCACGGGCGGCATCCTCG
>JBFGOX010000581.1:0-1988 GCA_041565015.1 Burkholderiaceae bacterium | reverse complement strand
GTGCACCCCGACGGCAGCGTCACCGTGCAGGACGACGGGCGCGGCATTCCGACCGGCCTGCATCCGGAGGAAAACGCGCCGGTGGTCGAGATCGTCTTTACCCGCCTGCACGCCGGCGGCAAGTTCGACAAGCGCGCCGGCGGTGCCTATTCATTCTCCGGTGGCCTGCACGGGGTCGGCGTCTCGGTCACCAATGCGCTGGCACGCCAACTCGACGTGACCGTCTGGCGCGACGGCAAGGTACACACGATCGGCTTTGCCGACGGCGACCTGCGTCAGCGCCTCGCGAGCCGGCCCGCCAAGAGCGGTGAGCCGCGCAACGGCACGCGCGTGACCGTTTGGCCGAACGCGAAGTATTTCGACACCGCAGCAGTATCGCTAGAAGAACTCGAGCGTTTGCTGCGCAGCAAGGCGGTGTTGCTGCCCGGCACCACCGTGACGCTGAACGTCGAAAAGTCCGGTCGCAAATCGACCTGGCGTTACGACGGCGGCCTGCAGCAGTACCTGCTGGGCGCACTGGGGGTCGAGCCGTTGCTGCCCTTGTTCGAGGCCGAAGGCTACGCCGGCGCTGACGACGAGGTCTTTGCCGAAGGCGAGGGCGCCCGCTGGGTGCTGGCCTGGACCGAAGACGGGCCGATCGCGCGCGAGTCTTATGTGAACCTGATTCCGACGCCAGCCGGCGGCACGCACGAAGCCGGGCTGCGCGAAGGCATGTTCAATGCGGTGCGGGCCTTCATCGATGCCCACAGTCTATTGCCCAAAGGCGTCAAGCTGCTGAGCGAGGACGTGTTCGCGCGCGCCAGCTTCGTGCTGACGGCCCGCGTGCTTGATCCGCAGTTCCAGGGCCAGATCAAGGAGCGGCTGAACAGCCGCGACGCGCTGCGGCTGGTGGCCAGTTTCGTCAGGCCGCAGCTCGAGTTCTGGCTGAACACGCACCCCGAGCACGGGCGCAAGCTGGCCGACCTGGTGATCCGGCAGGCACAGGCGCGGGCCCGTGCCGCGCAGAAGGTGGAGAAGAAGAAAGGCTCGGCGGTGGCCGTGCTGCCGGGCAAGCTCACCGACTGCGAATCGACCGACATCACGCGCAACGAGCTGTTCCTCGTCGAGGGCGATTCGGCCGGCGGCTCGGCCAAGATGGGCCGCGACAAGGAGTTCCAGGCGGTGCTGCCGCTGCGCGGCAAGGTGCTCAATACTTGGGAAGTCGAGCGCGACCGCCTGTTCGCCAATGCCGAGGTGCACGACATCGCCGTGGCCATCGGCGTCGATCCGCACGGCGCAGCCGACGAACCGGACTTGTCGGGCCTTCGCTACGGCAGGATCTGCGTGCTCGCCGATGCCGATGTCGACGGCGCGCATATCCAGGTGCTGCTGCTGACGCTGTTCTTCCGCCACTTTCCGAGGCTGATCGAGCGCGGTCATGTCTTTGTCGCGCGGCCGCCGCTTTTTCGCGTCGACGTGCCGGCCGCCGGCAAGCGTCCGGCTCGCAGGCTGTACTGCCTCGACGATGCCGAACTCGACACCACGCTGGAGAAGCTCGCCGACGAAGGCGTGCGCGAGGGCAGCTGGAACATCGCCCGCTTCAAGGGCCTGGGCGAGATGAGCGCCGAACAGTTGTGGGAGACGACGCTGAGCCCGGATACGCGGCGGCTGCTGCCGGTGGCGCTCGGCGACGAGGCGATCGCGCAGACAGTCGGCACCATGACGATGCTGATGGGCCGCGGCGAGGCGGCGGCGCGCCGCGCCTGGATCGAAGAACACGGCAACGAGGTCGAGGCGGACATCTACCGCGCCGCGACGACCGCGGCCCGCCGGCCGGTGGCAATGACCCATCGGCGCGAACTGCGTTTCGTCGCGCCGTTGCGCATTCCGTCGCAATGCCATGGCAGACCCGCGGCGGGGCGCAGACAATCCGCGCCACTGGGTTGCGCCGGCGCGGACAACAGCGCGCACGCGCGCGCCGCCGGATTCGGGGGAATCGATGAGCAACG
>JBFGOX010000580.1:0-2056 GCA_041565015.1 Burkholderiaceae bacterium | reverse complement strand
TACGTCGTGCTGGTGCTGGCGTTTCTGATCGCGCTGTCGGCAATGGGCATCGACATCAGCCGGCTGACGCTGTTCATGAGCGCGCTGGGCGTCGGTCTGGGCTTTGGCCTGCAGCAGATCGTCAACAACTTCGTCTCCGGGCTCATTCTGCTGTTCGAGCAGAGCATCAAGGTCGGCGACTTCATCGAGTTCGAATCCGGGCAGCGCGGCGAGGTGCAGGAAATCAGCATCCGCAGCACGCGCATCACCACCAACGACAACATCGACATCATTCTGCCGAACTCGATGCTGGTCGGCGACAAGGTCATCAACTGGACGCTGCGCGATGTGGTCAGGCGCATGCGAATTCCCTTCGGGGTCGCCTACGGCAGCGACAAGGAAATGGTCAAGAAAGCGGGACTCGAAGCCGCCGAGTCGGTGCCGTTCACGCTCACCGAGCCGGCCTCGCGCGCGCCGCAGGTCTGGCTGGTCGGCTTCGGCGACAGCAGCCTGAACTTCGAACTGGTGATCTGGCTGACCGCCGACGCCGTCAAGCGGCCGGCGGCGGTGAATGCCGCTTACTGCTGGGCGCTGGAGACGGCCCTGCGCCGCAACGGCATCGAGATCCCGTTTCCGCAGCGCGACCTGCACGTGCGCAGCGTGCTCGGTTTCGACCAGGCGCCGGCTTTGCAGCAAGCGCTCGAGGGCAAGCAGCGCGGGGCAGCGGCTGCCCCCGCCGCGCCGGCAGCAGCACTGTCGGCCTCCGAGCGCGCCGAACTGTCCGGCAACGATGCGCTCGCCGATGCATTGGCCGCGCCGCCGCCCGGATCCGCTGCAACCGACAGGAAACGGTCGGAAGGCGAGACCTGAAGCACTGTCCTTCGCCGCCGATTCGCGCAGAAGGCCGGCGCAGGCACGGGCAATCCGCGCTTCTTCGCCGGTAGCCAGCACATCGGCGGCACATCGACGATTGGCCGTCGAAATGCGCCGCCCGCCGCCGCCGTTGGCCGCAGCACCGCGATCGAGACCGAGCCAGCCAGGCCCGGTGCAGTTGCGCCAGCGAACCCGGGCCCGGTGCCCGCCGATGCCGCCAGTAAATGCCAGCGCACCGATTCCGCCGCGCGTGCCTGCGGCCGCGATGATTTCGCGCTGCAATCATGCGCCGATTCGTCGCTCGCCAGCTTCGCGCCGGTATGCGTCCTTTTACGGCCTGCACTTCGAGCACCCGCTGCACCTCCTCCAGCGACGTGCGCCAGTGCCCTATTGCCGTGCGCTGGCTGGGCAGCGATCGGCCCTCGGCCGCCGGGCCCGTCGCGCGAAAACGGGGCAGACTTCAGCGACGACGGGCCGGCACTGAAGGTGACAATGTCATGAACCGTGACCTCGCGCTGGCTGGCACGATTTGCGGCGACCGGCGAGGCTGATGACTGCATAAACACCATTGGGGTTTGCCTTACGGCGCCGACCGCCAAGCGCGCTTGCGTACAAGGCTTAGAATCGCGCGCTGTCGCGTTGGCCACGCTGAAGGCGGCGCTGCATGTCATGCGAGCCGATGGCTCGCTGCCGCGCCGGACCGGCGAGAACATCCAACCACAAGACCCGTATCCGCAGCGCCTTCATGGAACCGCTTCACTTTCTTCCCGCCTGGCCGTTGATACCGACGCCGTTGGGCTGGATCGCCGTGCTGCTGCTGGCGGCGATCCTGGCCGGCGAGGTCGTGCGCCGTTTTCTGCGCACGTCGCGCGTGATCGGCTACCTGGCCGTCGGCGCGCTGCTCGGCCCCGGCATCGGCGGCGTGATCGACGCCAACACGGTTGGCCAGTTGCGCATCTTCGTCGACATTTCGGTGGGCATGCTGCTGTTCGAACTCGGCCAGCGCGTCGACGTCGGGTGGCTGCGGCGCAACCCGTCACTGCTGGCGGCGAGCGTGCTCGAAGCCGCGCTGACCTTCATGCTGGTCTACGTCGCGATGACCTTTTTTGGCATCCGTCCGGTAACGGCCGCCGCCGCGGCGCTGCTTGCGGTGGCCACTTCGCCGGCGGTGGTGATGACCGTCGTCAAGGACCTGCGCGCGCAG
>JBFGOX010000579.1:0-2072 GCA_041565015.1 Burkholderiaceae bacterium | reverse complement strand
CGTCCACTCTGGCGGCGCAGTGAGCGCTCGCTGATGGCCATGCCGCAATCAATCGTCAATGGCCTGCGCCGCGTTAACGCGATCGAGTCGGCCGCTCTACAGCTTTACCGCGGCACGCTCGCCACCGCGCGCGATGGCGAACTGCGCGCCTTCGCGGCCAGCCGTCTGGCGCTGGGCCATCTTCATCTGCAGCGCCTTTCGCGCTCGATTCCCGGGCCGGCTCGCAATCGCCTGCTGCCTCTGTGGCGCGCGGCGGGCTGGCTTACCGGCGCGACCGCGGCGCTGTTCAGCGGGCGGGCTTTGCGGGCGATCGCCGTTCGGCTCGAGCGCGCCATCGACCGCCGTTATGAACGGCAGATCGAACGGCTGGATGCGACGCCGCACTTCGCCGACCTGCGCGCGACGCTTTCCGCCTGCCGTCGCGGTCGCGACGACCGTGACGCGCTTGCGCAGGTTCCGGCTCGGTTTGGCGCGCTGCGGCTGGTGCAGGGCCAGCGCCTGCAAGCCGCTGGCATGCAGTCGATGCGCCGGCAAGATCACACGAACCCGGTGCGTCGACCAGCGCTGCTGGAGGCACGGTGATGAGCGCGATCGCGAGCGAAGTCGAACGCTTCAACCGCCTCGCAGCCACCTGGTGGGACAGCGCCGGCCCGATGCGGCCGCTGCACGTCATCAACAGGTTGCGTCAGGCGTACCTGAGCGAGCTGATTGAATCGCACTTCGCGCCGCTGGGTCGACCGATCGACGGGCTGCGCGTTCTCGACGTCGGCTGCGGCGCCGGTTTGCTGTGCGAACCGCTCGCCTCGCGCGGCGCCCGCGTCACCGGCATCGACGTCGCCGAGAAGAACATCGCCGCCGCCCGCGTTCATGCCGCCGGTGCAGGCCTGCGCATCGACTATCGCGTCGGCGCGCCGGCAGACGCAATCGACGCCGGCGAGCGCTTCGATCTCGTGCTGCTGCTCGAAGTCGTCGAACACGTCGATGACGTCCATTCGTTCGTCGCTTCCGCGGCCCGGCACGTAGCCCCGGGCGGGCTGCTGGTCGCCTCGACCATCGATCGCACGCTCAAGAGCTTCGTCTTCGCGATCGTCGGCGCGGAGTACGTCTTCCGCGTGCTGCCGCGAGGCACGCATCAATGGCGCCGTTTCGTCCGCCCGGCGCAATTGCATGCCGCTGCGGGCGCTGCAGGCCTGTCGACGATCGATGTCCGTGGCATGCGCTACCTGCCGGTGCTGCACCGTGCCGCCTGGGTCGGCGACACGTCGGTCAACTACACCGCCGCCTATGCGCGGCCGGATGCACACGCAAACGCGGCCCATCGCGTCGGCGCTCAGCGGTGAGCGAACCAAGGAGGAGTTTGACGATGAATTTGCTGAAAGAACTGCCCGGCTTCCAGCGTTCGCCGGCCGGGCTCGAAAGGGCGGTGCTGCGCCGCCTGCCGATCGTCACCGTCGCCGGTACGGCTGTGCTGATCGCCGCTGCGATCGCAACGGTTCTGTTCTTCGGCGCCGATCCGGCCACCGCCAGGCTCGCGACCTCGATCCAGATCGGCCTGGCCAGCGCGTTGTTGCTGCACCTGATGGTCGCTTTCACCGTGGCGCTGGCCAGCGTGATCGTCGTTGTTGCCAAGGGCCCGGCTTACGTCGCCGACGCCTATCCGCTGATCGACGGCGAACAGCCGGCGACCCGTTGAGGACCCGAAAGATGTCTGGCCTCGCTGCGTCACCCGCGAGTCATCCGCCAGCGACAGTCGCCCGACGCGCCGCACTGAATGAATCGACAGGAGACCACCATGCCCACACGTCGCAACTTCGTTCTCGCCACGCTGCCCGCTACCGCACTTGCCGCGCTGACGGCACGAACCGCGTCGGCGCAGGCTGCGCGGATCGAGGAGTCCGATCGCACGGCCGTCGCGCTTGGCTACAAGCACGATGCAACGAAGGTCGACAAGGCCAGGTTCCCCACCTTCGTCGCCGGTCGCAACTGTGCCAACTGCCAGCTGTATGCCGCCAAAGGCAGCGAAGAGTGGGCGCCCTGTGCCGCCGTCGGCAACAAGCTGGTCAACGCCAAGG
>JBFGOX010000578.1:0-2082 GCA_041565015.1 Burkholderiaceae bacterium | reverse complement strand
TAGACATCGAGGTCGGCGTCCTCCTCGGCGCACAGCGTGGACAGCTGGCGCACGACGCCGAGATCGTCGACGCACACGCCCAGCCGCGCACTGGCGAACATGGTCGACAGCTGCGCCAGCCGCCGCAGCTTGCGCACGCCGGCGATCTCGTTGGTGATCAGGACGTCGCGGATGCCGCCGGCGAGAAAGACCTCGGCCTCGCCGATCTTCTGGCAACAAACGCCGATGGCGCCGGCGATCATCTGTCGGTGCGCGATCTGCAGCGTCTTGTGGGCCTTTGCATGCGGGCGGACCCGCACGCCCGCCGCGTGGGCAGCTGCCATCATGCGTTCGATGTTGGCGTCGAGCCGGTCCAGGTCGATGATCAGCGCCGGCGTATCGACGTCGGCGAGCGAATCTCCCGGCTGCGCCGGCATCCAGTGCGAACTCATGGGCAGGGAGTCTAGCCAAGCGCCGGGGGCGCGGCGCAGCGGTGCGAACGTGTCGCGCATAGGGACTGCGAAGTCAAGGCCGTGCGGCCCGTCTGGCCGCATCGACTACGTTCACTTTACTGACGGAACGGCGCCGGCGCTCAATGCGCGCATCACGGATGCACGGGGTTCGGCCTCGCGCGGGCCGGAATCGTCGTATCAGGCCGACGGTCTTTGGGGTTCATTAGACTGCGCGGCTTCGACAGTGACCGGACGGCAGCGATGAGCATCAAGAGCGACAAGTGGATCCGCCGGATGGCGGTCGCGGGCATGATCGAACCGTTCGAGCCGGGCCAGGTACGTCAAGTCGAAGGCCGCAAGATCGTCAGCTACGGCACGTCGAGCTACGGCTACGACATCCGCTGCGCCCGCGAATTCAAGATCTTCACCAATATCAACAGCACGATCGTCGACCCCAAGGCGTTCGACGCCAAGTCGTTCGTCGATTTCGAAGGCGACGTGTGCATCATTCCGCCGAATTCGTTTGCGCTGGCCCGCACCGTCGAGTACATGCGCATTCCGCGCAACGTGCTGACCATCTGCCTGGGCAAGAGCACCTACGCGCGCTGCGGCATCATCGTCAATGTGACGCCGCTGGAGCCCGAGTGGGAAGGGCATGTGACGCTGGAGTTCTCCAACACGACGCCGCTGCCGGCGAAGATCTACGCCGGCGAAGGTTGCGCGCAGGTGCTGTTCATCGAGAGCGACGAAGTCTGCGAAACCTCGTACAAGGACCGCGGCGGCAAGTACCAGGGCCAGAAGGGCGTGACGCTGCCGAAGGCCTGAGCGCCGATTTCGCGGCGCTTTTCGGCGTTTTGCCTGCGTAGCGGCGCCGCTAGATTCGGCGGGTCGGGCGTCCCGGCCGGCGCTCGCAACAGGATTGACCCGTGCCCGACGGCGGAACGTTCACCGAATCGACCCCTCGCTGCCCCACTGCGGCCGATGAAGTCCTGCGCGCGCTGCGCGAGGGCGGTGGCCTGCCTTCCGTCGGTGGCGCGCTGGCGCGGCTGACCGACCTGCTCGACCGTGACAGCGAGGCCGTGCACGCGCTGGCCGACACCATCCTCGCCGACGCGGCGCTGACGCAACGGCTGCTGCACCTTGCCAATACGATGCCTTACCGCGCCGGCACGGCGCCGGTGACGACGGTGACGCGGGCGATCCTGCTGCTGGGAGTCAATCGCGTGCAGGCGGCCGCGGTTTCGCTCGTGCTGCTCGACCGCGTAGTCGGCCGCGACAACGCACGCCGCATTTATGCCGACTTTCATCAGGCGCTTGTCGCCTCGAGCCTGGCCCCGATTCTTCTCGGGTCCGCGCGCGGGGACGATGCCGAAATGGCCTGCATCGCGGCATTGCTGCGCAACGTCGGCCGCATGCTCCTCGCCGTGTACGCGCCGCAGGCACTGGCGGCGCTGCGTGAAGGCCAGGACGCGCGCGTGGCGGTGGGCTGCAGCCTGGAGGAGTTGACGGCGCAACTGCTGCGCGAGTGGAACCTGCCCGACCGCCTGGTGCACGCCACGCAGCCGCTGCCGGTGCGGCTCGATGGCTCGCTGGCAGCGGTCGACCCGGTCCGCGCCGCCGCCAATTTCGCCGACGCGATCGCCGAGACCGT
>JBFGOX010000577.1:0-2090 GCA_041565015.1 Burkholderiaceae bacterium | reverse complement strand
GGCTGCTGCTCGGCGAGCGCCGTCAGCAGGCGGCGGCAGGCCAGCGTTTTGCCCGTTCCCACCTCGCCGGTGATCTTGATGAAGCCAGCCCCGTCTTCGATCGCCAGCAGCAGCGTGGCCAGCGCCTCCTGCTGCGAGCGCGAGGCGAACGCGAAGGCCGTGTCCGGCGTGATCGAGAACGGCGCTGCTTCGAGGCGGAAGTGGCTCAGGTACATCGCGGCGATCTGCGGGCGGTGTGTTTCGAATCAGCGTCCGGCGTGAGATCTCGGGTCCGCATCAAAGCCGTCCGGCGGACTGCGTCATCGCCTGCAGGCGCTGCAGCGCTTCGTCGCGCAGCGCGTTGACCTGCGCGTCGGAATGAATCACGGTGGGCTTCAGCAGGATCACCAGTTCGTGCTTGTCGATCTCGCGCTTGCTCGAGCCGAAGAGGTGGCCGGCAACCGGCAGGTCGCCGGCTACCGGAACCTGGCTGCGGTCGGAGGAGCGGCTCGACTTCATCAGGCCGCCGATGGCGACGATCGCGCCGTCGCGCACGCGGACGATGGTGTCGGTCTCCGACACCGTGCTCGAAGCCAGCGGCAGCGTGATCGAACCGCCGAGCGTGCCGAGGTTCAGCACCTTGGTGCGCTCGGCCACGCTGGACACCGACGGATGAACGTGCAGGATGATGTTGGCGTCCTCGTCGATCTGCGGCGTGACGTCGAGCGCGATGCCGGAGAAGAACGGCTGCACGGTGATCGTCGGCGAGGTGACGTTGCCGCCCGCGGCCGACGTGGTGGTGCTGGTGGTCACGCCGGTGACGAAGAAGTCATCGGTGCCGACTTTGAGCACCGCCTTCTGGTTGTTCAGGGTGGCGATGCGCGGACTCGACAGCACCTGCACGTCGCCCTGCGTTTCGAGGAACTGGATCAGGGCGGCGAAGTTGCTGGTCTGGAACGCCAGGCCGAACAGGCCGGCGGCGGCTGAGCTGGCCAGGTCCAGCGCGGCGCCCGGAACCGCGGTCAGTGACCCGCTGACCAGGTCGCCGCTGGTGCCGAGCGTGGTGCCCGGATTGATCAGGCCGCCCGAGCCGCGATGGTTGTTGCCGCTGCGGAAGGCGGCCCAGTTGATGCCGGTCTGCGCGCCGTCGCGCAGCCGCACGTCGATGATCTTCGCTTCGAGCATCACCTGCCGCTCGATGTTCAGGCGCGAGGCACGCAGGTAGTGCTCGACGGCGCGCTGCTCCTTCGGCAGCGCGCGCACGACGATCACGCCCGATTGCGGCGAGACGATCAGCTGGCGGCCGTCCTTGTCGCCGATCAGCAGCTTCAGCGACGATTCGATCTCGGCCCAAAGGTCGTTCTTCGTCTGCGTGGTGATGCGGCTCGATTCCTGGGTGGCGATGGTCGGGCTCTGCGCGGTCGGCATGTTGGCGGCCGGCTGGCCGGTCGTGGCGGCATTGGCGATCGAACCCGAGGTCACGCGCACGTCGCTGCGGCCGCTGCGGCTGGCGGTCAGGTAGTTGACCTGGTACACGCGCGTGGTCAGCGTCGCCGGCTGCACGAAGATTCGCGTGCCCTCGACGCGATATTCGAAGCCGTACATGTCGCGCAGCGTGTCCAGCGCCTCGATCAGCGTGACGTCCTTCAGCGCCACCGTGACGGGCGCGGTCAGTGCCGGATCGACCAGCATCGAGTAGCGGGTGTCCTTGGCCAGTGCGGCGAAAACCTGCGCGGCCGGCAGTCCGGAGACGTTCAGGTCGAAGCGCGGCTCGGGCTTGGCGGCCAGCGCGGGCAGCGACAGGTCGGGCGGCGGCACCAGCGCCTGCGCCAGTTCGGGCGGCGGCGCCGGCCTGGCGGCAGGGGCGGAGGATTGCGCCAGCGCTTCACGCACTTCGGGCGCCAGCGTGCGGCTGCCCGGTGTGCCCGGCGTGGCGCAGGCGGCGATCGTTGCGGCAAGCAGCGCGGCAATCGCTGCGCGCGCGACCAAGCGTGCCGACCCGGCGCCGGTAACCCTGGCCCGTTCGTATTCTCGTTGTACGTGGCCAAACGGTTTCATCGACAGCTCCTGCGGTTTTCCGTGTCTGTGCAACGCACGGCCTGCGCCGCCTG
>JBFGOX010000576.1:0-2114 GCA_041565015.1 Burkholderiaceae bacterium | reverse complement strand
ATCATCGTGATGACCGACGCCGACGTCGACGGCGCGCACATCCGCACGCTGCTGCTGACGCTGTTCTATCGGCAGATGTCGGCGCTGGTCGAGCGCGGCCACATCTACATCGCCCAGCCGCCGCTGTACAAGGTCAAGCACGGCAAGGACGAGCGCTACCTGAAGGACGACCACGAACTGAACCACTACCTGCTGAAGCTCGCCCTCGAAGGCGCGCGGCTGTATACCGATGCGCAGGCGGTGGCCAACAACCAGCCAATCGCCGGCGAAGCGCTGGCTGAACTGGCGCGCCAGTACCTGCTCGCCGACGCCGTCGTGCAGCGCCTGGCGCACGTGATCGACCGCGCCACGCTGGAGGCGATCGTCGGCGGCGTCGAACTGCGGCTGGCCGATGCCGCGGAAGCGGAAGCCACCGCGCACGCGCTGTCGCAGGCGATGGGCAATCACACGGTCGAGGTCGTCACCCAGTACGACGCCAAGATCGACAAGCACCGGCTGCTCATCTACCGGACCCATCACGGCAACGTCAAGATGAGCGGCATTGACGCCGACTTCCCGCTGACCGCCGACTACCAGACGCTGCACGGTGCGGCGCGCACCTTCAAGGGGCTGATCGGCGACGGCGCCCGCATCGCGCGCGGCGAAGGCGACAAGGCCAAGGAATCTCCGGTTGCCGACTTTCGCGGCGCAATGCAATGGTTGCTGGCGCAGGCCGAAGGGGCGATCAGCAAGCAGCGCTACAAGGGCCTCGGCGAGATGAACCCGGATCAGTTGTGGGAAACGACGATGGACCCGGCCGTGCGGCGCCTGCTGAAGGTGCAGATCGAGGATGCGATCGGCGCCGACCAGATCTTCACCACGCTGATGGGTGACGAGGTCGAACCGCGCCGGCAGTTCATCGAATCCAACGCGCTGTCCGCGGGCAATATCGACGTCTGACGCAGTCGTTCGCTGGCGCTGAGAGGGCGCTGCTGCGCGTTCGCGCGCCCGGCGTGGCGCAGTCGCCGAAGACGAGGAGTGCCGATGAAAGTCGCCGTGCTGACCTTCGATGGTTTCAACGAGCTCGACTCGTTCATCGCCGCGGCGATGATCAACCGCGTCAAATCGCCGCCGCTGCAGGCGCTGATCGTCTCTCCCGAGGATCACGCGCACTCGATGAACGGCGTCGAGGTGCGCGCGCAGGCGCCGCTCGAATTCGCTCGCGACGCCGACGCGGTGATCGTCGGCAGCGGCGTGCGCACGCGGAAGGTCGTCGCTTCCGCCGCGCTGCTGGCGCGGCTGCAGCTCGACCCGGCGCGGCAACTGATCGGCGCGCAGTGTTCGGGCGCCCTGGTTCTCGCTGCGCTCGGCCTGCTCGCCGGCGTCACGGCCTGTACCGACACGAATACCCGACCCTGGCTTGAGGACGCCGGCGTCGACGTGCTCGAGCAGCCGTTCGTTGCGCACGGCAACGTGGCCACCGCCGGCGGCTGCCTCGCCGCGCAATACCTTGCTTGCTGGCTGATCGCGCGCCTGGCCGGCTGGCCCGCCGCCGAGGGCGTGATGCGTTACGTCGCGCCGGTCGGGCAGAAGGACGAGTATGTCGCGCGCGCACGGGCCGCCGTCGGCGTGTATCTGCCGGCGCCTGCTGCGGCCTGAGGAGATGGGTCGCGAAGGCCATGCGCGGCTGCTGTCAATGCTGCGGCAGCAGTCGATTGCCGCACTCGGCACGCTGCACCGGGGCGAGCCCGCCGTATCGATGGTGCCGTATGCGCTCGACGAAGCCGCGCCGGGATTCCTGATCCACGTCAGCGCGCTGGCGCCGCACACGCGCGACATGATCGAGCATCCCCGCGTCAGCCTGCTCGTCGTTGCCACTCAGGCCGACGGGCCGCAGCAGGCTCGCGCGCGGGCGACGATCGACGGCGAAGCGGTGCAGCTGGCCGCGGATTCGAGCGAGTACGAGGACGCAAGACGGCGCTACGTCGAGCGCTTTCCAGATGCAGCCGGGATCTTCGCGCTGGCCGACTTTTCGCTGTTCGCCATCCGGCCGCGTTCGCTGCGATTCATCGGCGGCTTCGCGCAGGCCAGGGGACTGACGGCTGAGGCGTTCGCGCAGGCGCTGCGCGACGGCT
>JBFGOX010000575.1:0-2123 GCA_041565015.1 Burkholderiaceae bacterium | reverse complement strand
GTTTCGACGACATCGATCGGGCCGAGCACGCCGGCCTCGCGCAACATGCTTTCCATCCGTTCGCGCTGCGGCGAGCCCGGCGGCTGCAGCACCCAGGTGCGGCCGGCGAGATCGGCGAGCGACAGCTTGCGCCGGCGCGCCAGCGGATCGTCGATCCCGCAGGCGACGACCTGGCGATCACGGCGCAGCAACTGCGCGTCGATGTCTTCCGGCGCCGCCCGGTCCGGCAGTCGTGCCAGCGCCACGTCGACGTCGCCACGCGCCAGCATCGGCATCACGACGTCGCTGGTTTCCACCGTGACGCCGACGCGCACGCGCGGGTGCGACTGCTTGAAGCGCTCCAGCGCCGGCGCCAGCACGTCGGGCACGGCGCTGGCCACGCAGCCGACGCGCAGCGTGCCGCGCTGCCCTGCGGCCAGTGCCTCGAGTTCCTCGTGCGCATGGCTGAAATCCGTCAGCACTGCCCGCGCGTGGCGGATCATTGTCGCGCCGTAGCCCGTGGGCTGCATGCCGTGCGCCGTTCGTTCGAACAGCGGCAGCCCGATATCGCCTTCACGCTGCCGCAGCAGTTTGGTGGCGGCCGGCTGGCTGATGTTGACCGCCGCCGCGGCGCGCCGCAGGTTGCGCTGCTCGTCGAGGGCAACCAGCAGTGCGAGCTGGCGCGTCCGGACGCGCAGTCGAAGGCTGGATTCGGGGCGCAGGGCCACGGCTACTCCTCTCGAACCGATAACCGATCGTATATCGGTTGATCGCCGAAAGCGATTGGACGGCTATCAGCCCTGTGCCTAGAGTCGCGCTCGCGCCGCTGCAGGCACGCGTCGTTCCGTCTATTCGGCCTGCAGCCGGCGGGCACAACTCGACCGAGGAGACGCAGATGAACTTTCGTTACGCATGCTTTGGCCTTGCCGTGGCAACCGGGGTCGCGCTGACGGCGCTGGCAGGTACCGCGCAAGCGCAGGCCTATCCGGCCAAGACAGTAAGGATTCTGGTGGGCGCGCCGCCCGGAGGCGGCACCGACGTGATCGCCCGCATGCTCGCCGAGAAATTCGGCGAAGGCCTGAAGCAGACGTTCGTCGTCGAGAACCGCCCAGGCGCATCGAACACGATTGCCGCCGACCTCGTCGCCCGCGCGCCGGCCGATGGCTACAGCCTGCTGGCGGCCACGAACACCGGCCAGGCGATCGCGCCGCACCTGCTGAAGCTCGCCTTCAACCCGCTGGCCGACCTGCATCCGGTCGGGCTGATCGTCGTCGTGCCGAATGTTCTTGTCATCAACGCCAGTAGCGACGTGAAGGACGTCAAGACGCTCGTCGCGCAGGCGAGCGCCAGTCCGGGGAAGTTCCGCTACGCGTCCTCGGGGATCGGCAGCACGCAGCACATCGCCGGCGAGGCGTTCAATCTGGCCACTGGCGTGAAGACGACGCACGTGCCGTACAAGGGAAGCAGCCAGGCGCACATCGACATCCTTTCGGGCCAGGTCGAACTGATGTTCGATACGACGTCTTCGGCGATGCCTCACATCAAGAGCGGCAAGTTCCGTCCGCTGGCCGTGACGACACCGCAGCGCTCGCCCGAATTGCCCGATGTGCCCACGTTGGCCGAAATCGGCATCCGCGGCGCCGAAGTGACGACCTGGTACGGGCTTTTCGTCACTGGCGGCACGCCGAAGCCGGTTGTCGAGCTGCTGCACAGGGAGCTGCAGCGCATCCTGAAGCTGCCAGACGTGCAGGCGCGGCTGAAGGGACTCGGCGGCGAAGTGAGCACGCTGACGCTCGAGCAGTTCGCCGCCATGAACAAGCGGGAGTTCGATGCCTACGGCAAGCTGATCCGCGATGCCGGCATTCGCGTCGAGTGATGACGCCCCGCCGGCCAGCCAGGAACGACAATGAAGATGGGTGAAGGACGCGACGGCGCGCGGCCGCGCGTGGCGGTGCTGCTCGGTGATCCGGCCGGCGTCGGGCCGGAGATCGCCGTCAAGCTGCTGGCGCGCGCGGAAAACCGCGCTGTCGCCGATGTGCTGCTGATCGCCGAGCCGGGCGTGCTCGCGGCCGGCGAACGCATCGCCGGTGTGCGTCTCGACTGCCTGCAGATCGACGCACCGGCCGCGCCGCGTTTCGAAGCGG
>JBFGOX010000574.1:0-2130 GCA_041565015.1 Burkholderiaceae bacterium | reverse complement strand
CATGCGCAGGCACGCGCGATCCTCGACAGGCTGCTGGCCAAGGCCGACGTGCTGGTGCAGAACCTCGCGGCGGGCGCGGCCGCACGGCTCGGGCTGTCGGCCGAGAAGCTGCATCCGACGCTGCCGAAGCTCGTTGTCTGCGACATTTCGGGCTACGGCGCCGACGGCCCGTACCGTGACAAGAAGGCCTACGACCTGCTGGTGCAGGCCGAGGCCGGGCTGCTGTCGGTGACCGGCACGCCGGAACAGGTCGTGCGCGCCGGCATTTCCGTGGCCGATATCGCCGCCGGCATGTACGCGTACAGCTCGATCCTCGCTGCGCTGATCCAGCGCGGCCGTACCGGCAAGGGCAGCCGCATCGACGTGTCGATGCTCGAAGCGCTCGGCGAATGGATGGGCAACCCGATCTATTACGCCTACGACGGCGCGCCGCAGGCGCCGCGCTCGGGCGCCAGCCATCCGAGCGTCTATCCGTACGGGCCGATGGCCACCGGCGACGGCAAGACGGTGCTGCTCGGCCTGCAGAACGAGCGCGAGTGGGTGGCGTTCTGCCGCGACGTGCTGCAGCGGAGCGAGATGGCCACCGATACCCGCTTCGACACCAACACCAAGCGCAGCGACCGTCGCGATGAGCTGAAGGCGCTGATCGAGGAGTGTTTCAGGCCGTTGACCGCGGCGCAGGTCATCGAGCGGCTCGATGCGGCCGGCATCGGCAATGCATCGGTGAACACCATCGCCGACGTCTGGCAGCACCCGCAACTGAAGGCACGCGGGCGCTGGACTGAGGTCGGCTCGCCGGCAGGGCCGATCACCGTGCTGAAGCCGCCGGCTGACAGCGACCGCTTCGACTACCGGATGGGCCCGGTCCCTGCGCTCGGCGAGCACACCGACGCCATCCTTGCCGAACTCGGCTACGGCGCGGACGCGATCGCTCGGCTGCGCGAAGCCAGGGCTGTCTGAACGGAGTCGACCGATGCGCGCGCCGCGTTCCTACCTGTTCGTTCCCGGCGATCGTCCCGAGCGCATCGGCAAGGCGCGCGCCAGCGGCGCCGACGCGGTGATTGTCGATCTGGAAGATGCGGTCGCGCCGGCGAACAAGCGCGCAGCGCGCGATGCGGTGGCCAATGCGCTCGATCCGGCGCAGCCGGTGCTGCTGCGGATCAATGGGGCGGACACGGAATGGTTCGCGGACGATGCGCGGCTTGCCGCCGGCGCCGGCATCTCAGCGGTGATGCTGCCGAAAGCCGACTCGATGGACGCGGTGGCGGCCGCGCGCAAGGCCTGCGGCGGCAAGCCGGTGCTGGCGCTGGTGGAATCGGCGCTCGGCATGGCGAATCTGCCGGCGCTGGCGACGGCACCGGGGCTGGCGCGCCTGGTCTTCGGCAGCATCGATTTCCAGCTCGACCTCGGCATCGACGACGACGATCTGGCGCTACTCGCCTATCGCTCGCAACTGGTATTGATGTCGCGGGTGACGAACCTGCCGCCGCCGGTCGATGGCGTGACCACCGCGCTCGACGACGCGGCGCGCATCGACCGTGAGGCGCAGCGCGCGCGTTCGCTCGGCTTCGGGGCCAAGCTGTGCATCCACCCGCAGCAGATCGCGATCGTCAACGCGGCCTTCAGTCCGAGCAGCGAGCAGCTCGCTTGGGCGCGACGTATCGTCGAGGCCGCTTCGGCAGCCGGCGGTGCCGCGGTGGCGGTCGACGGCAAGATGGTCGACGCGCCCGTGCTGGCACGCGCCCGGCAGCTGCTCGACGAAGCGGGCGACGACTGAAGCCGGCCGATCGCGGCGCGCTGCCTCGCGTCGTGCTTTACACATCTTTACATCTCGCACATGCGGCGGCAAAGGTCGCCATTCAGACTGCGTTCATCGGGGATGCAAACGGCGCACGCGCCGCAGATCAACGCAAACGCAGGAGAAAGCTGATGAAAGACCAATCGAACCCTTCTTCCACCGCCTATCGTCGCTGGACGCTGGCTGGCATCGCCGCGGCAACGGTTGCCGTGGTCGGCGCAGGACTGTCCTGGCACGGTTACGCGGACGCGCATGGTCATGGTTTCGGCGGCCGCCACGGCGGCTGGGAGCAGATGGATCCGGAAGCGATGAGCCGGCGCGTTGAGGCGATG
>JBFGOX010000573.1:0-2134 GCA_041565015.1 Burkholderiaceae bacterium | reverse complement strand
TCCAGCGCTTCGCGTCGCGCCACGCCATACAGGCGCGCGAAGCGCGCGCCGAGGCGCGACGGCGCGGCTTGCGTGGCCGCCGTCTTCGGCGCCGGCGCTTCGGCCTCGCTCGCCTGGCCGGCCGCCTCCTGCAGGTAGGCAATGAAGGTTTCTTCGAGTGTCGCCGCGCCGCGCGTGGCTTTCAGCACCGCCGGCGTGTCGCTCGCCAGCACCTTGCCGGCATGCATCAGCGAAATGCGGTCGCAGCGCTCGGCCTCGTTCATGAAGTGGGTGGAAATGAAGATCGTCACGCCCTGCCGGCGCGAGATGTCGATCAACAACTCCCAGAACGCGTCGCGCGCGACCGGGTCCACCCCCGAGGTCGGCTCGTCGAGGATCAGCATCTCCGGCCGGTGCACCATCGCCACCGCCAGCGACAGTCGCTGACGCATGCCGAGCGGCAGCGCCGCCGCGAGCGCGTCGGCATGATCAGCCAGTCCGAAGCGCTCGATCAGCTCGTTTACGCGCGCTGCGACCTCGCCGGCCGGCAGGTGGAACAGCCGTGCATGCAGCACCAGGTTCTGCCTGACGGTCAGCTCCGCATACAGCGAAAACGCCTGCGTCATGTAGCCAACGCGCTTGCGCGTGGCCAGGTCGCGCGGATCGACCGGGCGGCCGAACAGCTTCGCCTCGCCCGCGCTCGGCGGCAGCAATCCGGTCAGCATCTTCATCGTGGTCGTCTTGCCGCAGCCGTTTGAGCCGAGAAAGCCGAAGATCTCGCCGCGCTCGATGCGGAAGCTCACCCGATCGACGGCGGTGAAATCGCCGAAGCGCATCGTCAGGCCCTCGGCCTCGATCGCCGGCACCCCTGCGGCGGCAGCTTGGCGCGGTGGAACGGCAAGCGCCCGGTGGCCGCCGCGCTGCGCCTCGGGCAAGAGCGCGATGAAGGCAGCATCGAGATGCTCCGTGCTGGTGCGCGACTTCAGCTCCGCCGGGCTGCCGGTGGCCAGCACACGTCCGGCATGCATCGCCACCAGCCAGTCGAAGCGCTCGGCCTCTTCCATGTAGGCGGTGGCGACGATGACGCTCATGCCGGGGCGGCGCGCCCGGATGCGATCGATCAGTTCCCAGAACTGGCGGCGCGACAGAGGATCGACGCCGGTGGTCGGTTCGTCGAGGATCAGCAGGTCGGGGTCGTGGATCAACGCGCAGCACAAGCCGAGCTTCTGCTTCATGCCGCCGGAGAGCTTCGCCGCCGGCCGGTCTCGAAACGGTGCCAGCCCGGTGCTGGTCAGTAACTCGTCGATGCGCTGCCGGCGCTCGACACGACCCTGCCCGA
This sequence comes from Burkholderiaceae bacterium, assembly GCA_041565015.1. Classification (GTDB taxonomy): domain Bacteria; phylum Pseudomonadota; class Gammaproteobacteria; order Burkholderiales; family Burkholderiaceae_F; genus JADJWR01. Next base: position 816 of record JBFGOX010000573.1, on the reverse strand, counting down.
ACAGGCGGCCGAAGTAATCGACGTTGTCGGCGACCGAAAGCGTCGCGTAAAGGTTGCGGCCCAGCCCTTGCGGCATGTAGGCGATGCGCGGCGAAATCCGATTGCGATAGCGACCGCTGCGCATGTCACCGCCGAAGACTTCGACCGTCCCGCTCTGGATGCGGCGTGCGCCGGCGAGCAGTGCCAGCAGGCTCGACTTGCCTACACCATCGGGACCGATCAGCCCGACGCGGCAGCCCGCTGGGATGTCGAGCGTGACCTCATCGAGCGCGTGAACCCTGCGGTAGCGGTGGCTGACGCCGGCCAGGCGCGCGACAGCAGACAGCGTTGCCGTCATCGCCCCGCGCGGGTGGAACCGTGCGCTGGCAGGCTGGCCGTCGGCGCCAAGGATTCGCTTGCCTCACCCGGCAACCGAACGCGCAGGGCCTGCGGCCAGGTCGCATCGCCGAGCCGGACGTAGGCCACGCCGGGCACGCCAGACTTGACGATCGCGGCGTGGTCGGCGAGCAGCTCTGGGTCGATGCGCACCTTGACGCGGAACATCAACTTCTCGCGCTCGGTGCGGGTCTCGACTTCCTTCGGCGTGAACTGCGCCTCGGGTGATACGAACGACACCGTGGCCGGAATCGTGTAGTCGGGCAGTGCATCGATGACAATGCGCGCTTCGTCGTTGATGCGCAACCGTCCCGCCTGCAGTGTCGGCAGGAAAATCGTCATCGATACATCAGCCATGTCGAGCACTGTGAAGACCTTGCCGCCGGGCGCGAGAACCTCGCCGGGCTCGGCCAGCCGGTACAGCACGCGGCCGGCGAGCGG
>JBFGOX010000572.1:0-2135 GCA_041565015.1 Burkholderiaceae bacterium | reverse complement strand
GTGGAAATTGTCGAAGTCGTGGAAGGTCTCGAGGATCTGTTCCGGCGTCATGCCGATCGCACGCAGCAGGATCGACACCGGCATCTTGCGCCGACGGTCGACTCGGAAGTACAGGTAGTCCTTCGGGTCGTACTCGAAATCGAGCCAGGAGCCGCGATAGGGGATGATGCGGGCCGAAAACAGCAGCTTGCCGGACGAGTGCGTCTTGCCGCGGTCATGCTCGAAGAACACGCCCGGCGAACGGTGCAGCTGGGACACGATGACGCGCTCGGTGCCGTTGATGACGAAGGAACCGGTGGTCGTCATGAGCGGGATCTCGCCCATGTAGACCTCCTGCTCCTTGACTTCCTTGATCGTCTCCTTGGGCGCTTCGCGGTCCATGATCACGAGGCGCACGCGCGCGCGCAGCGGCGAGGCGAAGGTCAGGCCACGCTGCTGGCACTCCTTCACGTCGAATGCCGGCTCGCCCAGCATGTACTGCACGAATTCGAGGCGCGCATTGCCGCTGTGGCTCGAGATCGGGAAGATCGAACTGAACGCCGCCTGCAGACCCTGGGTCCGGCGCGCTTCCGGCAGGGTGTCGGCCTGCAGGAATTCAGCGAAGGACTCGATCTGGGTGGCGAGCAGGAAAGGCGCATCGAGCACAGCCGCGCGCTTGGCGAAGCTCTTGCGGATACGTTTCAATTCAGTGTAGGAATACGCCATGAATGCTCCGGCTAGAGGGCTAACATCGGAAAGACAGAACACAACGCCCGGTTGGCGGTGCCGCTCTGTTCTGGCTTCGACAGAAGGTTAGAAAGCACGAAAGGGCCGGCACCCTGAGGGTGCCAGCCCCGCATGAAAATCGAGTATTACTTGATCTCGACCTTCGCGCCTGCGTCTTCGAGCTGCTTCTTCAGCGCGTCGGCGTCGGCCTTGGCGATGCCTTCCTTGACGGCCTTCGGGGCACCGTCGACAACGTCCTTGGCTTCCTTCAGGCCCAGGCCGGTCGCGGCACGCACGACCTTGATGACCTCGACCTTCTTCTCGCCGCAAGCGACCAGGATGACGTCGAATTCGGTCTTCTCTTCCACCGCGGCAGCGGCGGCACCGGCGCCCGGGGCAGCCACGGCCATCGAGGCAGCGGATACGCCGAACTTCTCTTCGAACGCCTTCACCAGGTCGTTCAGGTCCATCACGGTCATCGAGCCAACGGCTTCGAGGATGTCTTCTTTGCTGATTGCCATATTAAATAACTCCTAAATCGAACTTTTCAGAACACTCAAGTGATCGGCGGTCAGGCTGCGGCCTCTTCCTCGCGCTTCTTCGCGAGGGCGGCGAGCGTGCAGGCAAAGCCGGTAACCGGCGCCTGCATCACACCCAGCAGCTTGGCGAGCAACTCGTCGCGGCTCGGGATCGAGGCCAGCGCCTTCACCGCATCCGTGTCGAGCGTCTTGCCCGCATAGGAACCGGCCTTGAGCACCAGCTTGTCGTTACCCTTGGCGAAATCGTTGAGCACCTTCGCTGCGGCAACCGGATCTTCAGAGATGCCATAGATCAGCGGACCGACCAGCTGGTCGGACAGCCCGGCAAACTGCGTATCGGCGATCGCGCGACGCACCAGGGTGTTCTTCAGCACGCGCAGGAACACGCCAGACTCGCGGGCCTTTGCGCGCAGCGCGGTGAGATCGCCCACCGCAATGCCGCGATACTCGGCCACCGCGATCGTCTGGGCATTGGCCACTTGTGCCGACACCTCAGCCACTACGGCTTTCTTGTCATCGAGATTTAGACTCATGGGCCTTTCCTCCTTTCAAGTCCACACACGAACCGCAAACTGCGATTCGCACCCACGGCGACCTGGATCAGGAGCGCGGCTGACGAGTCAGCCAGAATCCTGTTCTGGGCACACCGTCTGCGCAGGCCATCCGGGGATGCTTAAGCGGCTGCCGGGGCGGCCACACCTGCGGTCTTTGACGATCCGCCCGGGGTCGAAACCCCGGGACGGCCCAAAGTTCTTCATTTGCCGGCCCTTGCGGTGACCGGCGACGGCAATCAGGCTGCGTTCACGCTGCCCGGCTCGACGCGCACGCCGGCACCCATGGTGCTCGAGACGGCGATACGGCGCAGGTAGATGCCCTTGGCGGCAGCCGGCT
>JBFGOX010000571.1:0-2144 GCA_041565015.1 Burkholderiaceae bacterium | reverse complement strand
CCCCACGGGTGCTGCAGGCATTGCGCGAGCGCCTGCCTGCCGGCGACGAGCAGCGCGACATGCTGGCGCGCTGCGATGCGCTACTCGCCCGCGCAACGACGGCCGCGAGCGAGCGCCGATCGTATGTCGCGTGGGACTGCCTGCAGCAGATCGACCGCGAGCGGGTGCTGGCGATGAGCGAAGACGAACGGTGTGCCGAGATGGCGCTTGTACTTGCCGAGAGCCGCAGCAAGCTTGCAGGCTGGCGCAACGAAGCTGCCGAGGCACTGGCGTCGTCGGCGCGCGGGGAAGCGCCGTCGGTGGCGGTACTGCAGGCGCTGATGGGCAACGTTCACGCGGCACAGCAGAACCAGCAGCACAAGATCGCGCTGATCCGCCAGCAACTGCCGGTGCTGGTGTCGATGCTGGCGGCCGCGGTGGTCTTCTTCGGCTTCTGGGCGCTGCTTGGCGGCTTCGACTGGCTGGCCCGTGACGACGTGCAAGTCACTGTCGGCATGATCGTCGTTTCCGGTGTGCTGATGGGATTCTTCGGCGGGCTGGTCAGTTATGCCTTCAACTGGCTGCGCGTCGACCTGTCGGCGCGGATTCCAGACCTGCGCGCCCAGCGCTGGCTCAGCTTCGCCCGTCCGGCCATTGGCGCCGCGGTGGCGATACCGATCGTGCTGTTCGTCGAATCCGGGTTGATCAACCTCGGCCAGCTGTCGCCGGCGCTGGTGCTCGCGCTGTGTTTCCTCGGCGGGTTCTCCGAGCGCTGGTTCGTCGGCCAGATCGAGCGCATCGCCGGCAAGGGTGACTGAGTTCGGGGTGGGTAGCGCCTTCTTTCGGGCCAATGTCGGCATCTGCGTCGTCGACGCGGAAGGCCGCGTGCTTGCGCTTCGGCGCAAGGGCGTGACGGCCGACGGCTGGCAGATGCCGCAAGGCGGGATCGATGACGATGAAACGCCGCGGGCCGCGGCGCTGCGCGAGTTGCAGGAAGAAACCGGCCTGCGCGCAGCCGATGTCGATCTGCTCGATGAACACCCCGACTGGCTGGTCTACGAACTGCCGCAAGCGTATCGGCGGCCCAAGGTCGGCTGGGGACAGGCGCAGAAGTGGTTCCTGATGCGGGCGCGCGATCGCGCGATCGTCAGGCCGGACGATCAGGAGTTCGATGCCTTCGAGTGGCAGGCGCCCGGGGAACTGCTCGCCCGCGTGATCGCCTTCCGGCGACCTGTCTACGAGCGCGTGATCGGCCGTTTCCTGAAAGTTAGCTGATCCGGCGCTTTCGCCTGCGCACGCCGATGGCCGCCGCTTGCGGCGGCGTCGCGCGAGGCGGTCGAATCCTTACATCGTGTTGGCCCTTCACTGGTCGCGGACATCAGACCGTAATCGTCGGGTATTGGCTCCGACTAATAACCACAGAGCCGCGAAACAGGCAGCCGGATCCATCTGCTGCCGAGTGGCCGAAAACAAGAAACCAACGAGACGAACTGATTAGGAGACCACGATGACGACGAAACTGCTGATTGCAACGGTTGCCGTATTTGCCATCGCGCCCATGACCGCGCAGGCGGATCCAGGCGACGAAATCGCCCAGGCCTGGCTGGCTTCGATCAAGAGCACGAAGACGGTCGCCGAGGTGCGCGCGCAGACACGCAACCTTCCGCGATGGGGTCAGAAGCACCCGGTCGAACTGCGCGAATTCGCCTCGAGCCGCACGCGTGAAGAGGTCAAGGACATGCTCGAGCAGACTGCGCGCCTTGAACGCATCTACGACCGTTTCTATCACGGCGCTTGATCGCCAGGCACCGCTCGCGGGCGCATGCTGATGCGCCCGCGCGTGCCTTCGCTTCACGCCAACGTCAGGCTTCGGGCAGCGGATAGAGCCGCTGCAGGAGAGCGCGCGCTGTTTCGGTGAGCGGCCCGGCGATCTGGGCCGAGAATGCGTCGACATCGGCGGCGTCGCGGCGCTGCCCCCACAGGCGGGCGAATGCCTCGCGCTGCGCGGACAGCACATCGTTCACGGTTGCCTGCCAGTGCGCCGGTGCCTCGGACGGTGTCCACTCGCCGCGACCGCGCCCGTAATGCGCGACCGCAAGATAGGCGAGCAGCGCGGCGGCCGTCAGTTCCTGCATGACCTCGTCGGTCCACGCGACCATCGTCTG
>JBFGOX010000570.1:0-2164 GCA_041565015.1 Burkholderiaceae bacterium | reverse complement strand
TGCGTCGGCATCGTGCGGCCGAAGTCGCGGCTGACGCTCGGCGAGCGGCTCGGCCCCGGCGACGCGATCGTGCTGCTCGAATCGAGCGGCATTCACGCCAACGGCGTGTCGCTGGCCCGCAAGCTCGCCGAACGGCTGCCGGACGGCCACGGCACCAAGCTCGCCGACGGCACGCTGTACGGCGAGGCGCTGCTGGCGCCAACGATGCTTTATTCGCCCGTGACCGAGGCACTGGCCGCTGCCGGCATCGTGCCGCACTACTGCGCCAATATCACGGGCCACGGCTGGCGCAAGCTGATGCGCCACCCCGGCAGCTTCACGTACCAGATGCACACGCTGCCGCCGGTGCCGCCGGTGCTGCAGTTCATCCAGCAGCACGCCGGCATCGATGATCGCGAGGCCTACGGCAACCTCAACATGGGTGCCGGCTTTGCATTGTTCGTCCGTGCGGCGCTGGCGGCGAAGGTGATCGACATCGCCGCGACCTGCGGCGTGCGCGCCTGGCACGCTGGAACGGTGGAAAAAGGCCAACAGCAGGTCGTGATCGAGCCGCTCGACCTCGTCTTTGCCGCCGACGACCTGCACGTGCGCGCGTAAGCAGCCCTAACGCTGCCGCGAACGCAGCGCGGCGACTTCGTTGGCCACCAGGGCGGCCAGCACCAGCAGGCCGCCGAGCACGGTCCCCATCGCCGGCACCTCGCCGGCGCCGAGCCAGGCCCACAGCGGACCGAGCAGCACTTCGAGCAGCGCCAGCAGCGAGATCTCCGGCGCCGACAGGCTGCGCGCCGCCACCACCATCAGCATGCACGGCACGCCGAGCTGGAAGAAACCGAGCAGCGCGAGCAGCAGCACGTCGCGCGGCGCCGCCTGCAGCGGCAGCGCCAGCGGCAACATCAGTGCAGCGGAGATCGCCCCGCCGAGGAACACGGCCGGCACCAGGTCGACGCGGGCGCGCGTCTTCTGCAGCAGCACCAGGTTGATCGCCGCCGCCAGCGGCACCGCCAAAGCGATCAGCATGCCGACGATGTGATTGCCGCCCGGCAACGCGCCGCCGCCGCGGGCAAACATCCAGGCCATGCCGAGCGTGGCCGCGCCGATCGCCAGCCAGGTCCGCGCCGGCACCGGCGTGCGCAGCACCAGCCAGGCGAGCACCGCGGTGACCAGCGGCCCGATGCTCATCACCAGCAGCGTGTTGGCCACCGTGGTGAACGTCAGCGCCAGCATGAAGAAGATGAACATCACCGCCCACATGCCGCCGGAGACCAGTCCGAACCTGCCGGTGGCCCACACCGGCCGCAGCCCTTCGCGGCGCACCAGCAGCAGGTAGCCGGCGACCGTCAGCGCGGCGAACAGGCTGCGCCAGAAGGTGATCTCGAAGCGCCCGTCGCTCTGCAGCGCCGGGCTCAGCTGGCGCGTGACCACGCCGGCGGTCGACCACAGCGCCGCGGCGACGATCATCAGGCCGATCGCGCGCGCATGCGCACGGCGACGATCGGCCGTTGCCGGCACCGTCGCGGCGAGCTCGGTCACCGCTTTGCCGCGATGAGCGCCGCACGGCCGCTCCGAAGGCGCTCGGCTCCCCCTCCGCGGGACAGCCCGCAGGGCGAAGGGGGCAACATCAGGCTGCCTCGCGCTCGGCGCGCTTGCGCTCGTGTTCTTTGAGGTGCCGCTTGCGCAGGCGAATGCTTTGCGGGGTGATCTCCGCGAGTTCGTCGTCGGCGATGAACTCGACCGCGTATTCGAGCGTCAGCTTGATCGGCGGCACCAGATCGATGTGCTCGTCCTTGCCCGAGGCGCGCACGTTGGTCAGCTTCTTCTCGCGGATCGGATTCACCACCAGATCGTTGTCGCGCGAATGGATGCCGATGATCATGCCCTCGTACAGCTTCTCGCCGGGGCTGACGAACATGCGGCCGCGGTCCTGCAGCTTCCACAGCGCGTAGGCCACGGCCTCGCCGTCGTCCTGCGACACCAGCACGCCGTTGCGCCGCTCGCCGAGATCACCGGCCTTCACCGGCGCGTACTCGTCGAACACGTGGCTCATGAGCCCGGTGCCGCGCGTGGTGGTCATGAATTCGCCCTGGAAGCCGATCAGGCCGCGCGCCGGGATCCGGTACTCCAGCCGCACGCGGCCGCGGCCGTCGGGCTGCATGTCGGCAAGTTC
>JBFGOX010000569.1:0-2168 GCA_041565015.1 Burkholderiaceae bacterium | reverse complement strand
TACGGCCCCTTGGCGGCCTTCGACGTCGCGGCACACACGCTGCTGCTCGAGTATCTGCCGTTCATCATCTTCATCGGCACGCTGTATGTCGTCGCCGGCGGCATTTACGTGCGCGGCAACCTGCACGGCTCGCCGCTGCTGAACACCGGCATCCTGGCCATCGGCGCGGTGCTGGCCAGCCTGATGGGCACCACCGGCGCGGCGATGCTGCTGATCCGGCCGTTGATCCGCGCCAACGACAACCGTCACTATCGCGTGCACACGATCGTGTTCTTCATCTTCATCGTCGCCAACGTCGGCGGCTCGCTGACGCCGCTCGGCGATCCGCCGCTGTTCCTCGGCTTCCTCAAGGGCATCAGCTTCTTCTGGACGCTCGAGCACATGCTGGCGCCGATGCTGTTCGTCGTCGTCATCCTGCTGGTCGTGTATTTCCTGCTCGACACGCTGCTGTACAAGAAGGATGTCGAGCGCGGACTGACGCGCGACCCGACGCCCGATTCGCGGCTGCGCATCGAAGGCACCGTCAACTTCGGCCTGCTGCTGCTGGTCATCGGCGCCGTGCTGATGAGCGGGCTGGCCAAGACCGGCATCGAAGTCAACGTGCTTGGCCAGCATCTGGTGCTCGAGGGGATGATGCGCGACGCCGCCTTCCTGGTCATTGCTGGCATTTCGATGTCGGTGACCAAAGCATCCGTGCGCAAGGCGAACGAGTTCGGCTGGGGGCCGGTTGCCGAGGTGGCCAAACTGTTCTTCGGCATCTTCGTGACGATGGCGCCGGTGCTGCTGATGCTGAAAAGCGGCACCGCCGGCGCCTTCGCGCCGCTGGTGCAACTGGTGACCGACCCTGCCGGGCAGCCGGTCAACAGCATGTATTTCTGGTTGACCGGCATCCTGTCGTCGTTCCTCGACAATGCGCCCACCTACCTGGTGTTCTTCAACCTGGCGGGCGGCGAGCCGCAGACGCTGATGACGACGATGGCGCCGACGCTGCTGGCGATATCCGCCGGCGCCGTGTTTATGGGGGCGAACAGCTACATCGGCAACGCGCCGAATTTCATGGTCAAGGCCATCGCCGAGGACCGCGGCATCAAGATGCCGGGCTTCTTCGGCTACATGCTGTGGTCCTGCGCCATACTGCTGCCCATCTTCGTATTGATGACCTTCGTCTTCTTCACATGAGCACCGACAAGACCCCGCGCGTCGTGGTCACGCGCAGCATCTATCCGTTTCTGATCGAGGAACTGAAGGGCCGCTACGCGGTCCTCGACAATCCGGAAGACCGGGCACTTGGCGCTGAAGAGCTCGCGCAGCGACTGGGCGATGCCGACGGCGCGCTGATCGCCGGTGGCGAACGTGTCGACGATGCGCTGCTCGCCCGCTGCCCGCAGCTGAAGGTCGTCGCCAACGTGGCCGTCGGCTTCAACAACTTCGACCTGCCGGCGTGCACGCAGCACGGCGTGGCGGCGACCAACACGCCCGATGTGCTTAACGAGAGCGTGGCCGACCACGCGTGGGCGCTGCTGCTGGCTGCGGCGCGCCGCGTCGGCGAGACCGAGCGCTGGCTGCGCGCAGGAAAATGGCAGCGGTGGACCTTCGACATGTTTCCCGGCGCCGACCTGCACGGCCGCACGCTGGGCATCATCGGCATGGGCCGCATCGGCCGCGCTGTCGCCCGCCGCGGCGTGGGCTTTTCGATGCGCGTGCTGTATCACAACCGCAAGCCACTGCCGGCCGACGAGGAAGGCGGCGCCACATGGGTCGGCAAGGAAGAGCTGCTGCGCGAGGCCGACCACGTGATCGTCGTCGTGCCGTATTCGCCGGGCGCGCACCATCTGATCGGTGCGGCCGAGCTGGCACTGATGAAGCCCACCGCGGTGCTCGTCAACATCGCCCGCGGCGGCGTTGTTGACGATGCGGCGCTGGTCAGCGCGCTGCGCGAGGGCAGGCTCGCTGCGGCAGGCCTCGACGTCTTCGAAGGCGAGCCGGCGCTGAATCCCGGTTTCCTGCAGCTGGAAAACGCGGTGCTGACGCCGCACATCGCCTCCAGCACCCGGGCCACCCGCGAGGCGATGGCGCGGCTGGCGATGCGCAACCTCAGCGAGACGCTGGCCGGCCGCCGACCGCCGTGCCTGCTGAACCCGGATGTGTGGGGCCACCGCCGCTGACAG
>JBFGOX010000568.1:0-2169 GCA_041565015.1 Burkholderiaceae bacterium | reverse complement strand
GCGCGTATCTGCGCCAGTACCCGCGCGGCCGCTTCGCCGAGCTCGCGCGGACACGGATCGCGGCGTTCTCGCGCGAAGCCGCCGCTGCGGCGCCGCCCGCCGCCGGCCGGATCGATCCGCAGGTTGCGCTGCTGCTCGCCAAAGGCGGACGCCCGGAGCTGCTGCCGCGCGCCGGCGACACCTGGCGGTACCGTGTGCAGGACCAGTTTCGCATCGGCGACCTCTTCCTGACAGCAACGGTGGCCGACGTGACTGCCGATGGCATCGCCGAGACCTGGACGACGACTTCGGATGCCAAGGTTCGATCGACGGTGGTGCCGGTCGATGCCGGCTTCAATGCGCTGCCCGGATGGTCGCTGACGCCACCCGAGTTCTCGCCGTACCTGCTCGCCAGTGGCGCGCTGCATCCCGGCCAGAACATTGCGGATCAGCGGCGCAACATCGATCGTGCCGTCGTGGCACTGAAGGCAAGGGTCGAGGGTGACGAGGACGTGATCGTCGCCGCCGGCCGCTTCCGCGCCACCAAGATGGTGCTGCGTGGCCGCACGCAGGTACGCGGTTCCGGGACGATCAACGTCGAACACGCGATCTGGTATTCACCCGACGTGAAGCGCTTCGTGAAGTACAGCGTGACGACACAGGTGGGCGGCTCGCTGCAGGAAGCAACGACCTTCGAACTGATCGAGTACCGCCTGAACTGATCCGCGGTTTGCCGGCGGCGCCGGGCATCCGCCGATGCGCAGAATCCCGTCGCCCTGGCGCTCAGCCGTACATCCAGCGACGCGTCAGCGGCAGTTCGGTTGCTCCCGAAGCCTCCTGGCGGCTGGCGAGAATCTGGTAAAGATTCATCCAGCCCTGCGCGAACCCATGGCTGCAGCCGGCGAGATACACCCGCCAGATGCGCAGCGTGCGCGCGGAGACTTCGCGCTCCGCTTCCTGCAGGCGATGTTCGAGCCGGCGCGACCAATGCGCCAGCGTCAGCGCGTAATGCGGCCGCAGATTCTCGACGTCGAACACCTCGAGTCCGGCCGCCGACATTTCGTGCACCGCGAGGCCCAGATGCGGCAACTCGCCGTTCGGGAACACATACTTGCCGATGAATTCGCCGGCGCCCGAGCCGATCGGGCGGCTCGCCACGTCGCTGCTGGTGATGCCGTGGTTGAGCATCAGCCCACGGTCGCGCAGCATGCAGGCGGCGGTGCCGAAATACACCGGCAGGTTGTTCAGCCCGACATGTTCGAACATGCCGATGCTCGCCACCTTGTCGAACGATCGTTCACCGAAGCGCTGCGGCAGATCGCGGTAGTCGAGCAGCAGCACTTCGGCACGGTCCTGCAGATTGGCAGCGACGATGCGTTCGCGCGCCAGCAGCGCCTGCTGCTCGGACAGCGTGATTCCGACGGCCGAAACACCATAGTGCTGCGCGGCATGGACGACGAGCGCGCCCCAGCCGCAGCCGATGTCGAGAAAGCGCTCGCCGGGCTGCAAGCGAAGCTTGCGGCAGATATGGTCGAGCTTGGCGCGCTGGGCGGTGTCGATGTCCTCGTTTCCGGTGTCGAAGTACGCGCACGAATAGACCATGCACTCGTCGAGCCACAGCTGATAGAACCCGTTGCCGACGTCGTAATGGTGACTGATGTCGTCGCGATCCGTGTGCGGCTGATGTTGCGCCCGGATCGCCTCGGGACGCTCGTCGACGGACGTTCCGGCGGCCTCGACCAGTCGGGACGCGATGACAATGGCTTCACTCACCTCGCCGTCGACGTCGATCAGGCCTTCGACGTAGGCCTCGGCCAGCGCGCCGAGCGTCGGCTGCGAAAAGCTCGCCAGCACCGCCGGATCGCGTATGGCCAGCGTCAGCCGCGGCGCCTGTCCGAGATCGATGTGCTCGCCACCGGGCAGAACGAAGCGCAACGGCAGGCCGCCGCGTACGCGCACCTGATCGGCCAGCCTGGCCAGATGCGATTCCGCAATCTTGCCGGCAACCTTGTCGGTTGCCCGTTTCAGCAGTCCTTCACCCCACATCGTTTTTCTCATTGCTGTGCAGGGTGATTCTGGCGGATGCGCCGCAGGGTTGCCAAGGGGCGCCGCGCTCGCGCATCACAGTGAGGTGGAAAGCCGCCGTCGGCGCTCGAACAGGCAGATCGCGGCGGCGGCAGCGACATTCAG
>JBFGOX010000567.1:0-2172 GCA_041565015.1 Burkholderiaceae bacterium | reverse complement strand
GGCGACGACTGGAGAACGGCGTCGTTCGTGACGAGGTCAGGGGCCAGACGATCTCTTACGACGCCACCACGTCGACCTACCGCGTCGAGGGCGGCGATCGCGGCGATGGCCGCGTGCGTGCAGTGATCGCGCCGCGCCGAAGCGGCAGTGCACCGACGAATGACCCAGCACCGCTGCGCCCCGCCAAAGAGTGGCCGGCCAACCGCAAACCATGAAGCCGGCAGGCAGTTGCAGCTTCCACACTTCGGTTGCCGCTTCGCCGCGGCGCGATCACTGCACGCACGCGGCCATCGCCGCGATCGCCGCCCTCGACGCGGTAGGTCGACGTGGTGGCGTCGTAAGAGATCGTCTGGCCCCTGACCTCGTCACGAACGACGCCGTTCTCCAGTCGTCGCCACTCGGCGCGGTTGACGAACCGTACCGACTCGCTTCGTTCGTCCCACTCGATGCGCTCGGCCTCGCCTTCGATGGTTTCCTCGATGCCGGGGCGAGATGGGTCCCGGCGCTGGCGGAATGTCGCCAGCGTTTCCGGGCCGGCCGTCACGATCGCGCTGCGGTAGCCATCCGGCCGGGTGCGAAGTTCCATCCGCTCACCGGTGATGCGCAGCGTTCCCTTCGTCAGCGTTGCCTTGCCGCTGACCACGTTGACCTGCTTCAGTTCGTCGAACACGCCACGGTCGGCTTCGATGATCGTCGGCTGGTCACGATCGGCACGTTCGGCAGATGCCGGAATCGCGCAGGCGGCCAGGGCCATCAGCAGAAGCAGTCGCAAAGCGGGCACTGTCAGCGTTGCGCGGGCGCCAGCTCGCCCCGGAGATCGCCGGTGACGGTCAGCACGCGCTTCAAGTTGTCATATTCCATTGCCGCACCCGATAGCCGCGAATCGCCGCGCTCGATGCGCACTGGCGCGTCCGAGACGAAGAGCTCTTCGTCAGGAACGGCGGTCATGCGCTCGGTGCGAATCGTCAGACGCGGTTCACTGGCGCGGGGCGCGCGCTGAACGAGCACGTCGCCTTGCATCAGCACCTTTTCGCCGGCGTTGGTCACACGCGCGCTGCGCGACGAGGCCTGCAGCTGCGGTTGATCCGGCTGCAGGCTGACCAGCCTCGGCTTGCCCAGCTCAATGTCGTCGCTTTCGGTGAAGTGCGTCAACCGCTCGGCAAACAGCTTGTAGCGCGCCTGACCCGTCTCGTCGAACTGCGTGAGCACCACCTGATCGACGATGAAATCCGGCGTGCCCGGCGAAGGCGGCGTTCGCTGCACCGGACGGCGCATTTCGCGCGAGTACCAGTAGCTGGTCACGGTTACGAGAACCAGCAGAACCGCGGCAACGAGCATCGACACGCGATCACGCATGGACACTGTGGCCGGCGTACCGGCTCAGCAGGCGGTCGAACTGTCCCTGCGCGCGCAGGATGAATTCGGCAAGCTCGCGTACGGCGCCGCGGCCGCCCGCTGCCGCTGCTTTCCAGTGCGCAACGCGCTGCACTTCCGGGGCGGCATCGGCGACGGTTGCCGCGAAGCCCACCTCGGCGAGCACCGCCAGATCCGGCCAGTCGTCGCCGATGAAGCCGCAGTGCGCCGGCGCGACCTGCAGCGACTGCGCCAGCGTGCGGAATGCCTCGCTCTTGTCGGCAGCACCCTGGAGCACATGCGCGATGCCGAGCTCGCGCGCGCGCGCCTCGACGATCTTCGACTTGCGCGCCGACAGGATCGCCACCTCGATCCCCGCCTCGCGCAGCAGCTTGATGCCGTGCCCGTCGCGCACGTCGAAGACCTTCAGCGCCTCGCCTTCAGCGCCGAAGTAAAGGCGCCCATCGGTCAGTACACCGTCGACGTCGAGCACCATCAGGCGCACTTGCGTGGCACGTTGTTCGGGCGTCATCACAGCACCCGCGCGGCGGTCAGATCATGCGCATGCAGCGCGCCGACCAGCCGGCCGTCCTTGACCACCAGCAACTGGTTCTTCAGCGTCGATTCAACCACCTGCGCGGCCTCGGCCGCGAGTGCGTCGGGACCGATCGTCAACGGATCACGCGTCATCACTTCCGCAACCGGCAAATCGCGAACGTTCACGCCGCGCTCCAGCAGCCGGCGCAGATCGCCGTCAGTGAAGATGCCGGCCAGCCGGCCGTCGGTGCCAAGCACCGCGGTCATGCCGAGCCGCGTGGG
>JBFGOX010000566.1:0-2189 GCA_041565015.1 Burkholderiaceae bacterium | reverse complement strand
GCAGTGGCACATTGCGCTGCGCGACCTCGACGCGCTGTTTGACCTCGATGCCGACGGCGACGGCAATCTGACATGGGGCGAAGTCGACAACCGGCGACCGGCGATCGTCGAATTGGCAGTCAGGTCGCTACGCGGCGAGCGCGACGGCGCGTCATGCCCGCCGCAGATCGACGCATTGCAGTTCGAACGGCTCGGCGGCAGCGGCTACGCGGTGCTCGGCGGACGCCTGGATTGCGTGCCGCACGGCGGCGCCATGCGGCTGCGCTATGCGCTTTTCGCCGGCATCGACCCATCGCACCGGGCGCTGCTCACGCTGCCGGCTTCGGTCAGGCCCATCCTGCTGGCACCTCAGTCGATCACCGACCTTGGTACGGATGCGATGACGTCGACCGGCTTTGCCGAAATGTTCGCTGACGGCGTGCGCCATATCCTCACCGGCATCGACCACGCGCTGTTCCTGGTCGCCCTGCTGCTGCCGGCGGTGGTCGAGCGGCGCGACGGCCGCTGGCAGGCGCGCCACGACCTGGAGCGCGCCTTATCGAGCATCGTCTGGATCGCCACTGCCTTTACGGTCGCCCATTCGGTCACGCTCGGACTGGCGAGTTTCGGCGTCGTGCGCGTATCGGCGGACGTGATCGAACCGCTGGTCGCGGCAACCGTGCTGGCCGCGGCGCTGAACAATCTATGGCCGGTGGTTACCCGGCATCTGGCCTGGCTAGCCTTCGGCTTCGGGCTGATCCACGGCTTTGCCTTTGCCGAGGTACTGGCTCCGCTCGAGCTTTCCGCCGGCGCCCGCGCCTGGGCCCTGGCCGCGTTCAACCTTGGGGTCGAGGGCGGACAGTTGATCGTGATCGCCGCCTGCTTCGCGCTGCTTGCCGCCATTCGCGCGTGGCCGAGCTATCCACGCTGGATTCTGGGCGGCGGCTCGTGTGCGTTGGCGGCGGTGGCAAGCGGCTGGATCGTCGAACGCGTGGCCGGTATCGCCGTCTTTGGCTAGCGCGCCGACACGAAGGCACCGGCATCATGGGCCGATCGAGAGTTGATCGATGACCGACGACGACGCTGTCCGGCGATTGTTGCTAAGCATTGCCGTGCGCTCGGCGGACAGCGCCGCTGCGTTCGAGCGGCTGTACCGCAGCTGCGCGCCGCTGCTGCTCGGCGTAGCGTTGCGCATCGTCCGCCGGCGCGAAATCGCCGACGAGGTGCTGCACGACACGTTCGTGAAGATCTGGCGCACCGCCGAGACCTTCGATCCGACCGGGGCGCCGATCGGCTGGATGGTGGCGATTGCCCGCAATCAGGCGCTTGACCTGATGGCCAAGCACGATGTTGCGCGCGTCGATTCTTACCACGATGGACTCGACGACGACCCCGACGGTGCGCTCGACCGCCTGTTCGAATGGAGTTCTCCGCCTGACGATGCGCTCGACCGCAGCCGCAGCCTGCAGTGGCTGCGCGACTGCCTCGGCGAACTGGCCGCGGTCGAGCGCCAAGCGCTGGTGCTCGCCTACGCGAACGGCCTGTCGCACGGCGATCTCGCCGCGCACCTGCGCAAGCCGCTGGGTACGGTCAAGACGTGGGTTCGGCGGGGGCTGGCCAACTTGCGCGACTGCGTCGAAAGCTGCATGGGTCAGGCGTGATGAGGCGCTTCGCATGAGACTCGGCTCGCACCCTCGGCTCGATGCGCTTTGTGGCGAGTACCTGCTCGGCACGCTGCGCGGCGGCCCACGGCGCCGCTTCGAACACGCCTTGCAAGACGAGCCGCTGGTGGCGCTGCGATTGAAACACTGGCAACGTCTGTTCGCCGTCCGATACGCACAGCAGCTCGCCGAAAAGCCGTCGGCGGGCGGCTGGGCGCGGCTCGAACGCGAACTCGACCTGGCCCGTTATCGCCTGTCGTGGTGGCAGCGCACCGGGTTCTGGCGCACCTGGGCGGTCGGCGCCACCGCAGCGCTGCTGCTGGCGGTGTCGATCAAT
Source organism: Burkholderiaceae bacterium (assembly GCA_041565015.1). Classification (GTDB taxonomy): domain Bacteria; phylum Pseudomonadota; class Gammaproteobacteria; order Burkholderiales; family Burkholderiaceae_F; genus JADJWR01. Next base: position 212 of record JBFGOX010000566.1, on the reverse strand, counting down.
CTGCTGCGGCCGACGACGGAACCGACGCTCGCCGAAGTCGCGCGGCTGGCCGGCGAAGCGGGAACCGCGACGGTGATCGCCGCGCTGTCGCCCGACGGCCGCACGCTGCAGTTGCGCGCCGCGCGACCGGTGATCGCCGGCCCTCAGCAAAGCTACGAGCTGTGGCTGATTCCCGCCGAAGGCGGCGCGCCGATTTCGCTCGCCGTGCTGGG
>JBFGOX010000565.1:0-2194 GCA_041565015.1 Burkholderiaceae bacterium | reverse complement strand
GGTGCCAACACTTGACGCGCGCAGGATCGCGCGTAGCTGCGTCAGGAACAGTTCCGGATAGGCGAGGCAGTAGCGGATCGCGCGCAGCCCGAGCGCCGGGTTCGATTCGACGGTCGGGCTGCCGGCAACCAGGCCGAGGCCGCGACGGGCCCGGTCGCTCAGCACCTTGTCGGCGCCGACGTCGAGCGTGCGGATCACCACCGGCTTGCCCTTCATCGCGCGGGCGACTTTCGCATAAGCCTCGAACTGCTCGTCCTCGTCGGGCAGTTCGTCGCGGTTCAGGAACAGGAATTCGGTGCGAAACAGGCCGATGCCGTCTGCGCCGGCGTCGAGCGCATCGCGCGCATCCTCCGGCAGTTCGATGTTGGCCATGAGGTCGATCGCGATGCCGTCGCGCGTGCGCGCCAGCCGTCCCTTCAGCCTGCGCAAAGCGATTCGGGCTTCGGTCTGCGCGCGCAGCCGCTGCCGGAACTGTGTCAGGTCGACCGGCTCGGGCCGGATGCGCACACGCCCGGCCTCGGCGTCGATGACGACCAGATCGCCTTCCGCGATGGCCTCCCGGGCGGTCGATGCGCCAAGGACGGCGGGCAGGCCGAGGCTGCGCGCCAGAATCGCGGTGTGCGACGTCCGACCGCCGAGTTCGGTGACGAAGCCGGCCACATCGACCTCGGCGCGTTCTTTCAGGTGCAGCATGTCGGTCGGCGCCAGATCGCGGGCAATCAGGATCAGCCGTTCGCCGTCGGCCGGCTTGGGCGGCAGCACCACCGTGCTGTTGCGGCCGCTGACCAGCACCTTCATCACCCGTTCGACGACCTGGCGCACGTCCTGCGAGCGGCTGCGGAAGTATTCGTCTTCGATCGCCTCGAACTGCTTGCACACCGCCTCGAGCTGGATCGTCAGCGCCCACTCGGCATTGATCAGCCGGTTGCGGACCAGGTCGCGCGGCTCGTCACACAGCAGCGGATCGTCGAGGATCATCCGATGCAGGTCGAGGAAGGCGCGCACCTCGCCCGGCGCGTCGGGAGAAACGTGCCTGCCCAGCTCGTCGATCTCGGCGCGAACGACTGAGAACGCGTTGTTCAGCCGCGCCACTTCGTGCAGCACGTCCTTGCGCTCGACGGAATAGTGGCGTGTCTCGAGCTCGGACGGCGCCAGCAGGTGCGCGCGACCGATGGCAATGCTGGGGCTCGAGCCCGAGGCGATGCCGACGCCGACCAGTTCGCTGCTCATCCGCCCGCTTGCTGCTTTCTCGTTGTACCGGCAGCCCTTGCGCTGCCACCTTTCATTCTTCGCCGAACCCGCCGGCGATCAGCTCGCCGATCGCCTCCAGCGCCGCCTCGGCATCTTCACCTTCCGCGTCGACGGTGACAACCGAGCCCTGCCCGGCAGCCAGCATCATCACGCCCATGATCGACTTGGCGTTCACACGCCGTCCGTCGCGCGCAATGTGAACGTCGCTCTGGAAGCGCGACGCCGTCTGTGTCAATTGCGCCGACGGCCGCGCATGCAGCCCGAGCTTATTGCTGATGGTGTAGTTGCGCGAGATCATCGCCCTTCGGCCGTACGCCCTGGTGCTGCACCGCGGTCGAAGCGACCTGCATGACGCCCTGCGTACCGCCGGCCAGCGCCTTTTCGGCCGCCTCGGCCAGCGTCCCGTCGCGATAACACAGCGACCGCAGCAGCATCGGCAGATTGACCCCGGCGATCACCGCCACGTGACCGGGTTCGGACAGCTGCGCGGCGACGTTGCCCGGCGAGGCGCCGAACGCGTCGGTCAGGACCAGCACGCCGCTGCCCGAATCGACGTCACGGACCAGCGATCGCGCCAGTTCCAGGTTCGCCGCCTGATCCGAGTCCGGCATCAGGTCGAACGTTCGCAGCTGCTCGCTCGCCCGTTCGGGCGCACAGGCATAGACATGCGCGGCGGCCGCGGCCAGCGCACTGCCAAGCGGCGCATGCGCGATGACAAGCACCCCAATCATGGCACTGCACCGCTCGTGCAGGCGACGCCGCGTGTCGCACGTGCACTCGCGGACGATGGCGTTGGGCGCGCCGCCCCGAGGCGGCCCGGCAGCGCGCAGAACAATCGCGGCCAAGGCGCCGCCGCCGCGCGGCGCCGGCGGCTGCCCGCATCGGCGTGGCTCATCGGCTCACCGCCTTTTCCAGCGCGTCGACGAACATCGCGGCGACATCG
>JBFGOX010000564.1:0-2199 GCA_041565015.1 Burkholderiaceae bacterium | reverse complement strand
CCGATGATGATGCGGCTCGGCTACCGGCCGGCGTTCGCCGGCGCGGTCGAGGCGGTGGCCTCAACCGGCGGCCAGATCATGCCGCCGATCATGGGCGCGGCCGCCTTCGTGATGGCCGAGTTCCTTGGCGTTTCATACTTGACGGTTGCGGCGTTCGCCCTGGTGCCGGCGCTTCTGTACTACGTGGCGGTGTTCGTTGCCGTGCACTTCGAGGCGCTGCGCACCGGCATGAAGGGCCTGCCGCGCGAGGAGTGCCCGCGGCTGATCGATGTCCTGAAGGAACGCGGCCACCTGTTCCTGCCGCTGCTGATCATCGTCGGCGTGCTGGTCTACGGATACAGCGCGCCGTACGCGGCGCTGTTCGGCATCCTGTCGGTAGTGCCGGTGGCGCTGATGCGCAAGACGACGCGCAGCGAGATCAATCTGAAGGCGATCATCGATGCGCTGGAAGCGGGCGCCCGCGGCACGCTGGCGATTGCGGCGGCCTGCGCCTGCGCCGGCATCGTCATCGGCGCCATTGCGCAGACCGGCCTCGGGCTCACGTTCACGAGCTTCGTGCTGGCGGTGGCGCAGGAGAGCCTGATTCCGGCGCTGATGCTGACGGCGGTGGCCGGCATCATCCTCGGCATGGGGTTGCCGACTACGCCGGCGTACATCATCCAGGTGGCGCTGCTGGTGCCGGCGCTGGTCAAGCTCGGCATCGTCGTGCAGGCGGCGCACCTGTTCGTCTTCTATTTCGCCATCCTGTCGGCGATCACACCGCCGGTCGCGCTTGCCGTGTACGCGGCCTGCGGGCTGTCGCGGTCGAACCTGTGGGAGACCGGCTGGGCGGCGGTGAAGCTCGGCGCCACGGGCTATATCGTGCCGTTCATGTTCGCTTTTTCGCCGGCGCTGCTGCTGATCGGTGAAGGCTGGCGGGTGGTGCTGGCAATTGTCTCGGCGACCGTCGGCGTCACCATGCTCGCGGGCTCGCTGCATAGCTACTACCTCGGCGTGGCGAATCGCTGGCAGCGCGTGGTGCTTATTGCCGGTGCGATCTGCCTGATCAAGCCGGGCTGGATCACCGACATCGCCGGCGCGTCGGCGCTGACCATCGTGCTGGTCACGCAATGGCGCGCGCGAAGCGAGCGGCCGAGCGGTGCGACGGCGCTGCGCGAGGGTAACTAGCGCAGCGACGGGCAGGGCGTTCGTTTCGTCGCGGCAGGTCCCGCTGGCGAAGACGCGCACCGGCGCGCGGAATGCTGCAATCTGCCTGATCGTGCGTACGCCTCGCCGCACACGACCGCTGCGCAATCAGCGGATCGCGCATGTGCGGTACCGGGCGGCCGGAAGCTTCCGTCGGCAATCTCGATTCGATACGGATCAAGGAAAGCGTGGGTCGCGGCTTGAACAAGACCGCCCAGGGCGGGAGACTTGTTTGGTCCACACCGTTCCGGGCGCCGATTCCACGATGTCCCTTGCGGCAATGCAAGGGGCGCAGCGTAAGCCTGACGACGACGGAGCGCCGGTTGGAAAGTCCCCGCTTGTCGTGGCGGGGCAGAAGGGTGCGACGGCGGGCGGAACAGCAGCGTTGTCGAAGACGGTTGTTGAGATGGCGCGCCGCGGATCCGGCAATGGATCGATCGACTCATCGAAGGACAGTCAGCCATGAGCAAACCTGACGACTATCGGCAGAAACTGCAGTCGCAGCTTGAAGATCTGGACGCCCGCCTCGAAAAGCTGGGCGAGCGCGTCGAACGGCTGGAGGGCGATGCGCGCGTCGAGGCACGCAAGCAGCTGCAGGCGTTCCGTGGGCAGCGCGCCGAGGCGCTTGCCCGAATGCAGAGCTGGGACGAAGTCAAGCACGGCGCCGACACGGCGTGGTACGAGCTCGCGCGGTCATTCGAAACGCTGTCGTCGCGCTACAAGTAACCGTGTATTGACGCAGGCGACGCCGGCGGCGGAAAGCGGCGCATTCCGCCGCCGCGCTCGCGCACCACGGGCGGCGGGACAGACATCGCCGACGGGCTGCGCCGACGGCAAAGCGCGCGGATGGTCCTGCTGCGCTGGCTAGGCGGCGCCAGGGGCGAACTGTGGAAACAGCACGTTGTTTTCCAGATGGATGTGCTGCATCACGTCATCGACGAGCTTGCGCGTGCCCGCGTACAGCGCCTGCCACGTGGTGCAGGCATCGGCAGGCGGCGTGTGATCGTGTGTCAT
>JBFGOX010000563.1:0-2205 GCA_041565015.1 Burkholderiaceae bacterium | reverse complement strand
CATCAAGGTGCCCGACGTGGCCACGCTCGTCGCCAAGCTGAAGACCGAAGCGAAAGTCATCGGATAAGGGAACAGTCAAATGCCCGCACTCGTCATCGCCGAGCACGACAATCGCCAGCTCAGGGCGCCCACGCTGAATACAGTAACCGCGGCTGCGAAGGCCGGCGGCGAAGTGCATATTCTCGTCGCGGGCAAGGACTGCAAGGCCGTCGCTGAGCAGGCGGCCAAGGTCGAGGGTGTCGCCAAGGTGCTGCTCGCGGACGCGCCGCAACTGGCGGACGAACTGGCCGAAAACGTCGCGGCGCAGGCGCTTGCCGTGGCAAAGGACTACAGCCACGTTTTTGCGCCGGCCACCGCTTTCGGCAAGAACGTGCTGCCGCGTCTGGCGGCACTGCTCGATTGCGCGCAAGTGTCCGACATCATCAGTGTCGAATCCGCCGATACCTTCACGCGCCCGATCTACGCCGGCAACGCGATCGCCACGGTCCAGGCCACCGATCCAATCAAGGTCGTCAGCGCGCGGCCGACGAACTTCGATGCCGCAGGCGAAGGCGGCAATGCGACGATTGAAACGGTGACCCCGGTCGCGGACTCGGGCCTGTCGAAATTCGTCGGCCGCGAGATTGCCAAGAGTGATCGCCCTGAACTGCAGGGGGCGAAGGTCGTCGTTTCAGGTGGCCGCGGCTTGGGATCGGCCGAGAACTTCAAGCTGCTCGATCCGCTTGCCGACAAGCTCGGCGCCGCGCTCGGTGCGTCGAGGGCGGCGGTCGATGCCGGATATGCGCCGAACGACTGGCAGGTCGGGCAGACGGGCAAAGTCGTGGCGCCGCAGCTTTACATCGCTGTCGGCATTTCCGGCGCGATCCAGCATCTGGCCGGAATGAAGGACAGCAAGGTGATCGTGGCGATCAACAAGGATCCGGAAGCGCCAATCTTCTCGGTGGCCGACTATGGCCTTGTGGCCGACCTGTTCGAAGCGGTACCGCAACTGGTCAAGGAAATCGGCTGAGATCTTCCTGAGTTCGACGGGGCGCGACACCATGGCGTAGGCCATGGACCCGTGCCCCGATTCACATTTCAAGGAGCCGACATGAGCTACACCGCGCCCGTGAACGAGATGCTCTTCGTGATGCGTGAACTCGCCGGCCTTGCCGAGATCCAGCGGCTGCCCGGCTTCGAGGACGCCAGCGACGAGACGGTGGCAGCCGTGCTTGAGGAAAATGCCCGCTTCATGAGCGAAGTCGTGGCACCGTTGAACTGGACCGGGGACATCAAGCCTGCGACCTGGGTCGACGGCAACGTGACGACGACGCCGGGCTTCAAGGAGGCGTTCAGGCAGTTCGTCGAGGCAGGTTGGCAAGGCGTTCAGCATCCGCAGCAATATGGCGGTCAAGGCCTGCCGAAACTGGTGGCAACCGCCTGCTCGGAAATGCTGCAATCGGCCAACCTTTCGTTCGCCCTTTGCCCGCTGCTCACCGACGGCGCCATTGAGGCGCTGCTGACCGCCGGCTCGGAAGATCTGCGCGAACTGTACGTGCCGCGCCTGGTCGACGGCACCTGGACCGGGACGATGAACCTTACCGAGCCGCAGGCGGGCTCCGACCTGGCGCAGGTGCGCACGCGCGCGGTCCGCCAGCCGGACGGCAGCTATCGGGTGAGCGGCCAGAAGATTTACATCACCTACGGCGAGCACGACTTGGCCGAGAACATCGTCCATCTGGTGCTGGCTCGCACGCCCGATGCACCAGAAGGCGTCAAAGGCATCTCGCTGTTCCTGGTGCCCAAGCGGCTCGTCAACGCCGACGGCAGCCTGGGCAAGCGCAACGACGTCTACTGTGCGTCGATCGAGCACAAGCTCGGCATCAAGGCGAGCCCCACCGCGGTGCTGCTGTTCGGCGATAACCACGGGGATGTGGGCACGGGTGCCATCGGTTATCTGGTCGGCGAGGAAAACCGCGGGCTCGAGTACATGTTCATCATGATGAACGCGGCGCGCTTCCAGGTCGGCATTCAGGGCATCGCGGTGGCCGAACGCGCCTACCAGAAAGCGGCCGCGTACGCGAAGGAACGCGTGCAAAGCCGTGCCGTGGAAGGATCGAGCGGCCCGGTGGCGATCATCGAACACCCGGACGTGCGCCGGTTGCTGATGTTCATGCGCGCCAATACCGAGGCCGCGCGTGCCATTGCCTACGTTGCTGCCGCCTG
>JBFGOX010000562.1:0-2207 GCA_041565015.1 Burkholderiaceae bacterium | reverse complement strand
GCCCGGCGCCGCGCTGGCGGCGTGGTCTGGTTCGATTTCGCCGTGCTCTGCGGCGGCCCGCGTTCGCAGAACGACTATCTCGAGATCGCCCGCCAGTTTCACACCGTGCTGCTGTCGAATGTGCCGCAGATGTCGGCCGGGCACGCCTCCGAGGCGCGCCGATTCACCTGGCTGATCGATGTGCTCTACGATCATCGGGTGAAGCTGATCGCGTCGGCCGATGTCGCGCCCGAGTTTCTGTACACGGCCGGGGCGCTGGCCGCCGAGTTTCAGCGAACGGCCTCACGGCTGATCGAAATGCAGTCACGCACATACCTGGAGGCGCCGCGTCGCGATGTGGTGGCCTTGTAGCGCGCACGCGCGGCACCTCGCAATGGCCATTGCCCTGCTTGCCGTCGCCGCCAATGCCCAGGAGATCTTCGCCAGCCGCGAATCGGCCCGGGCGGCAATCGAGCAGGCCGAACGCGAAGCGGCGCGGATCGAAGCCGACCATCAGGACGCACAGCGCCAGTGTGAAGGCAGTTTCTTCGTCAATGCATGTCTGGAGGACGCGCGCCGCCGGCGCGACCAGCGCAAACGGGAGATCCGCACCCGCGAACTGGCGGCGCGCGACGCGCTGCGCCGCTTTGATGCAGCGGAGCGTGAGCAGGCGCGCGCACAGCGCGGTGCGCGTGACCCGTCGACTGGACGCGAAAGCGGAAACGGCACCGCAAGACAGCCGCCGAGCCGGCCGCCGGCGGCGGACACGCGCGCGACGCCGCCCGCCGACTCGGGCCAGCGCCGCGGCCCGGCGACGCAGGAAAAGCAGGCCGAAGCCGAACAGCGCCGGATCGATGCAGCCGAGCGCGACAGGGCGCATGCGGTCGAACGGGAGCAGCGCGCCAAAGCGCACACCGAGCGATCGTCGCAAAGCGCCGAGCGCATCGAGCGCTACGAGCAGCGCCAGCAGGAGGCCGAGGCACGACAGGAGGAGAAGGCGCGCGTGGCTGAAAGGAACGCGCAGCGGCGCGAGCGGCGTCGACTCGAGCGCGAGCGCGCCCTGGAGCAGTCCCGCAAGGCGGCCGGGAACTAGCCGCTCAGCGCGACGACGGTGCTTCGAGCTTGACGATGGCGAGCGACAGGTTGTCGCCCTTGCCCTGTGCGCGCTCGCGGGCCAGGCGGATCAACTCGTCGCTGGCCTCGCGCGGAGAGCAGCGCAGCAGGATGGCGCCGATTTCCGGGTCGGGCAGATAGGTCCACAAGCCGTCGCTGCACAGCAGGAACGCATCGCCGACCTGCAGTGCGGATGCCTCGTTGATGGCCAGTTTCGGCGGTCGCTTCAGTCCGAGCGCGCTGACCAGCATGTGCTTGAACCTGTGTTCGGCCTCGACGGCTTCCTGCTCCCGCCCCTCGGCGCGCAGGTAGGACAGATAGGTCTGATCCTCGGTCCGGTGCAACAGCTGGCCATGGCGGAAGTGGTACAGGCGGCTGTCGCCGGCGTGGGCCCAGATTGCATAGTTGCGGCGAACGATCAGGGCGACGAAAGTCGCGTGCGGTTCCTTCTCGCTGGACAGCGCCGACAGCCGGATGACGGTGTGCGCTTCGTCGGCCATCGTCTTGAGCAGCCCGGCCAGGCCGCCGGCGTCTTCTTCGGTCAGGTCGCGGAACACATGGTCGACGGTCGAAATGACCTGGTCCGCAGCCATCCGCCCGCCGGTGCGCCCGCCCATGCCGTCGGCAACGACCGCAAGAAGTCCCTGCGGATGTCGAGGGCTCGTCAGGAGAGCGACGCGATCCTGCTGTTCGGCGCGGTCGCCGATATGGTCGGCCGTACAGGCGGCTACTCTGAAACTCGGCACAGCGCGGTCGCAAGAAGACAGCGTGGCAGTCTATCTCGCGTCGCCGCCGATGCGCGTCGCTGCGTGCCCCCTGCTAGGATTAATGCGCACGGAGGAAACGCCGCGAGCCATGGAGATGGAGCAAATCAAGCTGCGCATCATCGAACTGCAGATTGAACATCGGGACCTCGATGAAGCGATCGACCGCCTCGCCGGACAGCCGGGGGTCGATGAGCTGAAGCTGCGCCGCCTGAAGAAGCGCAAGCTGCAGATCAAGGACGCGATCTCGATGTTGCAGATGCAGCTGGTGCCAGACGTGCCGGCGTGACTTGGGCCGCAAAGGCCCCGTCGCCGGAGTCGGAACAAAAGCGCCTCGCCCGGGCGCGCGGG
>JBFGOX010000561.1:0-2211 GCA_041565015.1 Burkholderiaceae bacterium | reverse complement strand
CGCATCGGCATGGTCAGGCGCCGCCACCACGTAGCCGTGGCGGGCCAGTTCTTCGGTCACGAAGATCGACTGCCGCGCGCAGCCGCCCCAGCCGTGCGAGAACAACACCAGCGGCGCGCGACCGCAGGCCGCCGGCGGCGCATCGCGCGCCACCCGGCCGGCAAAGCCGCCGCGCGCCGTTGGCTGCTCGGCGGCGCTGGCCGGATACCACACCGCCACCTTGCGGCCGGACTCCAGTTCCAGCACCCGATAGCCGGCCGAGTAGCGGCCGCTGCAATCGGCAGCGAGCGCCGGCATGCCGGCGCTGAGCAGGACGGCGGCAACGCATGCCGCGAACCAGAAACGGGGCATGCTGCTTCTGCGCGCTTGCGAGAGGTCTGCCACGAGTAAATCAACCGCGCGCGCGCCGAGCGCCGCCGCGCGTCCTACGCCTCCGCCGCCTCGAACGCCTGCTGTGCGCGTTCGCGGCCGAGCGTGATCATCTCCTCGGCGCGCCAGAACTCGATGTAGCCGCAGGCGTTGCGTGGAATCTCGATCATCACGTTCGGCGAATAGGCGGCCAGCTTCAGCCGCGCGATCGTGCTCTGCATCGTGTCCATCGCCGCCAGCGCGATGTCGAACATGCCGTGCTCCGGCTCCGGCTCCGCAACGCGCCGCGGCGCCAGGCTCTCGACGAAGGCGCGGATGCGCTGCGCGTAGTTGTTGGGGTCCGGGATCGGCTCGCTTTTCGCCTCCGGCGGCCGCGGCTCGAAGCGGCCGCTCAGGTCCACCGCCACGGTCAGCTCAGTGCGGTCGTTCAGGGTCGGCGCCACCGGCACCGGATTGACCAGGCCGCCGTCGAGCAGCGTGCGGCCGGCCAGGCTGTACGGTGTGAATACCAGCGGCGTGGCGATCGAGGCGCGGATCGCATCGAACAGATTGCCCTCGCGCAGCCAGACCTCGGCGCCCGAAGCGAGGTCGGTGGCCACCGCGGTGAAAGAGATCGGCAGCCGTTCGATTTCGAACTCGCCGATCAGCTTGCGCAGCACCGCCATGATGCGCTCGCCCTTGAACAGGCCCGCACGGCCGAACGAAGGGTCCAGCAGCCGCAGCACCTGGATGCGTTCCAGCGCCAGCACCCACTCGGCGTAGACGTCGAGCTTGCCGGCCGCGTAGATGCCGCCGATCAGCGCCCCGATCGACGAGCCCGACACCGAGCGGATCTCGTAGTCGTTCTCGCGCAACCACTGGACCACACCGATGTGGGTCAGTCCGCGCGCACCGCCGCTGCCCAGAACCAGCGAAACCGTCTTTGCCACTGCCCTCCTCGAAGATTCGCCGCCGGCCGGCCCTGCAGCCCGCCGACCCACGCAAGGACTATACGGCGGTGGCGCACGAAAGCTGCCGAGTGGGCACCCTTCACTGTCCTGAGCGAAGTTGGCCGCTATTGCCTGTTGGGCCGGCTGCGTTGGAGCTGAAATTCGAACTCGCGATGTTCGAACTTCAGGGTTGCCGCTGTCGCGTACGCACTGCCGCGGCGCCATAATCTGCGCGCGGCGTGACGACGCGCCTGATCGCACCGCGCAACCTGGGCTTCGAACCATGCTCTGGCAATTGATCTACTCTTCCAAGGCCGAGCTGCCGATGAGCGAGGCCGCGCTGCAAGAAATCCTGGTCGACGCGCGCGCCGGCAACGAAAAGCGCGACATCACCGGCGCGCTTGTTTATGTCGACGGCGTGTTCGTCCAGATCCTCGAAGGCGACCGCGACGACGTCAACCGCCTGCTGGCGAGCATCGCCAACGACTCGCGCCATCGCTCGCTGAAGGTGCTCTACGAGGCCGAGGTCGAGCAGCGCGGCTTTGCCTCCTGGCGCATGGCCTACCTGGCCCCCACGCGTGAGCAGATGCTGGCCTGGGCCGGACTGCCCGCCGCCACGACGATCGAGCAACTGCTCGCCGATATCAGCCGCGACGCCAGCCGCGGCGCGCAGATCCTCGGCAACATCCTGCGCACTGTCGCCGGCTGACGCGCACACGGGTATGCGCATGCGCGCCCCGACGCAGGCGTATAGCGCCGGTGATGATGCATGAATCGGGCGACAATCGTCCGCGAATGATGCTCGGCCCCTGCAATCGCCCGTCGCCGGTCGTCTTATCGATCGATGCAGTGGCCGCAGCGCTGGCCGCAACAGCGGTCGGCTGCGGGACGGGCAGCATGTCGACGATTCAAT